>NZ_CAOLGM010000008.1:0-65227 GCF_948475835.1 uncultured Escherichia sp.
ATATGATGTTGGTGGAAACAATATCTATGTATAGGTTATTTTACTTTCTATAAAATTCTGTATGTAAAATTGAGGCCAGTGCTGATGGATTTTCC
The DNA here is from genome assembly GCF_948475835.1 of uncultured Escherichia sp. Taxonomy (NCBI): domain Bacteria; kingdom Pseudomonadati; phylum Pseudomonadota; class Gammaproteobacteria; order Enterobacterales; family Enterobacteriaceae; genus Escherichia; species uncultured Escherichia sp. The sequence goes on from NZ_CAOLGM010000008.1 coordinate 96, forward strand.
CATGACATGGAGTGTCCAGCGTTTGGCACTATTGCAACAGATATTCCAGATTCTTTTATTTGCTGGAAATCATTGTCTGGCAATGATTGTTCGCCAAAAATTAGTGTACGTGAACAGGGCAGATTAAGGAATATATCTCTCCATGATGGAGTGGTTCCATCAACCAGACTTTTGGCTCCTCGCCATATTGCCCATGGGGCTGCATTCTGGAGTTCACCTTTCCATGGGGATGTTTCACACTCCAGTAATTCATTATATATATGCGAAATAAACTCTGCTTCTGGTTTCTCTATTATCTTACGGCTATAGGTACCTCCACCAGAGTGAAAATTAGGCTCAGAAACCACAAGCTTTCTTGTTCTCTCATGTAGTTGTCTGGCCACTTCAATCGCAATACTTCCCCCCATACTGTGACCATAAATATGGAACTGTGAGAGATTTAAGGTTTCTACTACTTCAATAACAACTTTAGCTTGATGGGATATGCTGTAATCGAATCCTTTAGGCTTATCACTGAATCCATATCCAGGGAGATCTATCAATATCGCTCGTTGTCCACCAAATGCAGGATCTGCAACAACCCGTGGATATTCATAAGAAGAGGAACAGCCAAGCCCATGAATAAAAACAACAGGAATACCTTTACCAGGTAAATCATGCCAGCGCACATTTGCTCCGGCAGTTAACGAAAATAAACTGAACATAATATATGCCTTTGTTTTTGCTTACAGGTATAACCTGTAACTCTGACAGTAAAGGATCTTTTACCCTTGTTCTTGCCTTACCGTGTCCAGAAGGCTATTGTATATTAAGTAAAACGTCGAGGTTGTTCACTCTGTTTCTGCTATCCATTCCGGGATTTTTGCTTCAAGCTCAAGCTGTGTGGTAAAACCACTGTTATCAATGGTGTGCTCGGCTTTTGCAATAATCCAGTCCTGATTATCAATCTCGCTTTTAAATCCTGTTACCGTGCCATGCATTTCGGGGTAGAGTTCTGCTCGTCCACGTGCCAGCGTGATGGAGAATGATGCGGCTCCGCGTTGTAGCTGCTGCCACTTCGCCGCCGCTGCGCGTCTTGCTGCCTGCTCGTTCTGATAAGTCTTGCGTAACACAAACACATTGCCTTCCGCGCCTTCCATATAATCACCTTCACGGCTGCTGCTTTTCTCCTTTTTGGGTTTTGGCGGTTTGCGGCGTTTCACGCTGACTTTTTTCTTTTTCCCGTAATTAAGATCAAGCCAGTAAGCGCGTACCCCCGTATACGCTTCGCGGTCAGCAATGCGGAACTGATGGCGATCGCCACTGCTGCGTGTGATGGCGAATGAGGGCAACGGCTGGCCCTGTGCGTTCACGCCACCGCCAGGCATGATGAATAACAGATTACCGCTTTTTACCGTGGTGATTGCGCCCAGCATTTCCGCCATGCGCGTAAGGAAGGACATGTCGCTTTCTTCGGTCTGGTCGGCGTGGTCGATTTCAATATCCATCAGTATTTCGCTGATTTGTGGTTTCAGACCGTACCGATGAGCGATGGCGGATACCACACGCTCAACGGTCACATCATGCCAGGACACCTCACGTTTAACGTTAAATTCATCCCGAAAATCTGCGCTTCTGGCTGAAACAGTCAGCCTGTCCGGCGGTCCTTCGTGAGCGATTTCATCAACAATGTAAGTGCCTTTTTCTGTCAGCGGTTCTCCTTTCCAGCCAATGAGAACCGTCAGGCGCGCGCCCCGTGGCGGTAGCTGCAACTGACCATCCGCATCATCCAGCGTGATGGTGAGCTGGTCCGCCTCAAATCCACGGTTGTCGGTCAGTGACAGGCTCATCAGGCGCTCTGCCACGCCTGACAGCGTTTTACCCTCCGCGAGAATATCAAAATCCGGCATTTTTACAGGGTCTGTGCCCTGACTGAGCAATTGCATGGTGGTGTCGGTCATCTGTTCCCTCCCTGTGCGGCATGGTCGCATGTGCGTGCGGAGGGGGTTACTGCTTTTTGTTGTCGCCGTGGCGGGAGAATGGCGCAGGGGTGAGATTACGCGCGTGGTGGGTGATGATTGTTGCCTAATCATTTAACGGATACAAGGGGCTGAAGCTATGAGTGAAACTCGTTTTCATGGTGCCCGTGTTACGGAAAATACCGACCTGGTAACAGCGATTAACGATGTTGATTCCAGTGTTATCGGTATCGTGGCAACGGCGGATGATGCGGACGCGAAGCTGTTCCCGCTGAACAAGCCCACACTGCTGACCCGCGTCAATGACGTGCTGGGAAAATGCGGAACAACGGGGACGCTTTATCGTGCGCTTAAGGCTATCGCAGACCAGGTGAGCACAAAGGTGATCGTCGTTCGCGTGGCTGAACACAAAGAAGAGGGCGGTAAGACGCAGGATCAACTGGTTATCGGTGGTTCTGAATCTGACGGCAGCTATACGGGGATGTATGCGCTGCTTGTTGCAGAGCAGGAGGAAAGCATCGGATACCGTCCGCGTATTCTGGCCGCGCCGGAGCTGGACACGGAGGCGGTAACAAAATCCCTGTGCGTGATTGCGGGTAAACTGCGCGCGTTTGTGTATGCCTCATGTCACGGCTGTAACACGATGGCTGAGGCAATTACCTACCGCCAGAAATTCAACGAACGTGAGGTGATGCTCTTATGGCCGGACTTCATCGCCTGGAACCCGAAAAGTGGCAAAAACGAAGTGTTCCCCGCGCCTGCCTATGCGTGCGGCCTTCGTGCGTACATTGACCATGAGCAGGGCTGGCACAAATCGCTGTCCAACGTTCCGGTTAAAAATGTGCTGGGAATGTCCAGACATGTGTTCTGGTCGTTGCAGGCCGAAGGCAGTGATGCCAACAGCCTCAACAACCAGGAAATCACGACCATTATTCGTCGCAACGGGTTCCGCTTCTGGGGCAACCGCACACCGGAAACAAAAGCCTACATCTTTGAGGTGTATACCCGTACCGCACAGGTCCTGGCTGACACGATTGCGGAAGCGCAGTTTGAAACCATTGACAGCCCATTAACACCCGTGAATGTGAAGGATGTTATCAGTGCCGTCAGGGCAAAACTGGATTCACTGGTTACTGCCGGGAAACTGATTGGGGCGTCGTGCTGGTATGACGTGGTGGATAACGGCACCACGGATTTACGTCAGGGGCGGGTGCGTATTCGCTACAAATATACGCCAGCTCCTCCACTGGAAGACATGGAACTTTACCAGTCGTTTACTGATGAATTCTTTGGACCCGCATTTGCGGTTCTGGGAGGTGCCTGATGGCTGTACCAAAACATCTTCGCTTTTTTACGCTGTTTGTGGATGGTGAAAACGAAGTGGGTAAGGTGACGTCTGTCACCCTGCCTAAACTGACGCGCAAAACCGACAGCTACCGGGGTGGTGGCATGATGGGCGCGGTAAGTATTGATCTCGGTCTGGACGACTCCGCGCTTGATGCGAGCTTTGTCATGGGGGGCGCAGTTCGTGAGCTGTTCCTTAAGTATGGCGGCACGATTGACGGCACGCTGCTGCGTTTTGCGGGCGAATACTACACCGATGCAGAAAGCGACCTGTATGAAGTCGAAATGCGCGGACGTGTGACGGAAATTGATATGGGGGAAGCCAAGCAGGGCGAAGCCACGTCGCACACTTACGCCATTAAAAACACCTACTACAAGCTGAGCGTTAACGATCGTCCGTTGTGGGAGATTGACCTGCTGAACTTCATTTACCGGAAGGACGGTAAGGACATTGTGCCCGATCGCATCCGTTCCGCACTTGGGCTTGGCTGATAAGTAATATGCAGGCGGCGCAGTGCGTCGCCTCTGACTGAAAGGAGTTTCCTGATGAAAGAGACGAAAAACATCGATACCGAAAACACGGTAGTTGCTGATACTGTGAAAGAAACCAGTGAGCGTGGCGTAAAACTTACCCAACCCATTGAGCGTGGCGGCGAAAAAATCACGTTTGTGGAGATCACCGGGGCTATTGAGCAGGCTGGATCTCTGCGAGATTTGTCGCTGTCTGATGTGCTGAATCTGAAAGCGGAATCCATGTTTACGCTGCTGTCACGCGTGACATCACCGCGACTGGATGAAGTGACGATCAAAAAAATGGCATCCCGTGACTTTATTCAGTTATGCGTGGTTGCCGTAAATTTTTTGAGCGGTGCGGACTCTGGCGGGAAGAACGAACAGGCGACGGAAGCCTGATCACAGTTTTGTGCTTTGAGCACATAGAAGACTTTGTGGCAGATATTGCCGTTATTTTTAACTGGTCGCCCGCCGAAATCTTCATGATGACGCCCGGCGAAGTGGTTAGCTGGCGTGAGCGGGCGGCACTTCGCAGCGGGAATGCAGACAATGAAGACTCTTGATATCCGGGTCGCTTTCAGCGCCGTTGACAGGCTGACCCGGCCTGTCGAAAGCGCCCGCCGTCTGATGGGACAGTTTGGTGACTCCATCCAGCGAACGCAGGGGGCGATCAAAAATCTTGAGCGTCAGGCGCGTTCATTTGAGCGCGCCCGTGACGCTGTCAGTAAAGCGGATGCGGGCATCGTGAAAGCACGACGCCAGCTTAACGCCCTTCAACAGTTACAACGCTCGGGGACAGTGCTCAGCGAAAAACAACAAAAGCTGATGCAGCAGTTAAGCACCCGGCTTGAACGCCTGAACGAATCGCGCACACGGGAAATTCAGAAAATGCGGGAACTTGGCGGAGAGCTGAAACGCCACGGCATTTCCCTGACAGGTAGCGATAACACCATCCAGCAGGCCATCAGACGCACCGAACAATACAACAACCAGCTTGAACGCGAACGGCAGGCGCTTGCGCGTGTAACACGGGCGCGTGAGCGGTATTCGCGCGCGCAGGAAACAGCGGGAAAACTGAAAACGGGTGGTGCGCTGGCAATTGGCGCGGCAGCGGCTGGCGGCTATGCTGCCGGGCGTTTTTTACAGCCTGCCATCGGGTTCGGGAAAGAGATGTCCCGCGTTCAGGCACTGACGCGAATCGACAAAAACAGCCCGCAGTTTAAGGCGCTGCGTGAGCAGGCGTTAAAACTTGGCTCTGAAACACAGTTCACCGCAGGCGATGCCGCCAGTGGACAGAGCTTTCTGGCAATGGCTGGCTTCACACCAGAAGCCATTCAGGCTGCGCTTCCCGGCGTGCTGAACATGGCAACGGCTGGCGGTATGGACCTCGGCGAGACGGCGGATATTGGCTCAAATATCCTGACGCAGTTCGGCCTTTCTGCTGACCAGATGGACCGGGTCGGTGACACACTCACCGCAGCGTTTACCCGAACCAACACTGACCTTCGCGCACTGGGTGAAACCATGAAATATGCAGGTCCGGTGGCGGGCAAGCTGGGAATATCGCTGGAGCAGGCCGCAGCAATGGCGGGTGTGCTGGCGAATATGGGGATCAGGGGGAGTGATGCCGGGACGGCAATGCGTGCCAGCCTGGCTCGTCTGGTAACACAGCCAAAGGCAACCGCTGATGCTTTGAAAGAACTGGGTGTGGCCGTCTCTGACGCGAACGGCAAAATGCGCCCGATGGAGAATGTGCTGGCCGACCTTTATAAAGCCACCCGCAAATACGGGGAAGTTGACCGGGTATCGTTCTTTAAGGACATTGCCGGAGAAGAGGCTTTCACATCGTTTATGGCGCTCGTTGATGCGGCGGGTAACGGTTCCTTACCCAAACTGAGAAAAGAGCTTGAAGCTGCGCGCGGTGAGGCAGAGCGTACAGCAAAGGTTATGGCCGACAACCTTGACGGCGACCTGAAATCACTCGGCAGCGCATGGGAAGGGCTGCGTATTCGCATCAGTGATCTGATTGATGGGCCGCTGCGTTCTGTCACACAGTGGCTCACGCGTGTGGTCACAAAGGTGACGGCGCTGGCACAGGCCCATCCGGTACTGACGCGCCAGTTGCTGATTGCAGGCGGTGCGCTGCTGGCATTGACAGCAACCGTAGGCTCGTTATCGCTGGTTGTTGGGGTGCTTTACGGGAAGCTGGCCACGTTGCGTCTTGGTTTTTCTCTTCTGACCAGTTCCATGAATGTTGTCAGGGTGTTGCCTGCACTATGGGGAATGGTGACGGGTTCCGTCTCTTTGCTGGGCGGTGCTCTCGGGACGCTGTTCAGTCCGGTTGGTCTGGTTGCTGCTGCACTTGTGGCTGCGGCGGTTCTCATCTGGAAATACTGGGACCCGATTAAGGCATTTTTTGCCGGGGTGTTCAGCGGAATTATGGAAAAGCTGGCTCCGCTGCGTGAAACCTTTGAACGGTTTGGCCCTGTTTTTGACATAATCGGAAGCGGGATCAGCCAGGTGTTTAACTGGTTTAAATCGCTGCTGTCACCGATGGAGTCCAGCAAGGAAACACTGGATAAGTGCACCAGTGCTGGCGAGGTATTTGGTAACGTTCTTGGTGGTGCGCTACAGCTTGTTCTGACGCCTGCAAAAATGCTGCTGGATACGCTGGCGTGGATACTTGAAAAGCTCGGTGTGCTTCCGGATGAAGCGGAAAGGGCGAGAAAGAAAATCGAAGACGCACAGCGTGCGGCCATTCTTCAGGATAAGGTTGCCTTGCTTCAGGGGGATCTGGCGAAAATCAATCCGCCGAAGCCAGCGGAAAATGGCACCGGAGGCGATAAACCCAAAGACAACAAACCGCTCACAGACAGCAATACCGGTACGCAACGCAGACTCAGCAAAATTGCTGATAACACAGGTAAGCTGGTTGATGAGACGAAAAAACGCATTGGCCCCGGCGATATTGTCTTTAAGAACCTGCCACGCGCACTTGCCGTTCGTGGGGAGTGGCAGGAGCGGAAGATTGCGCAGGTCAGTAAGCCTGCCCCCGCAATCAATATCACACCCGTGGTCCCGGCTCCGCTGCCTCCGGCGCTGGTCCCTGTTGTTGCTGCCAGCTCCCGCCCGGTGGCGGAGGCCATACGATCGCCAGTGGCATCTGTTCCTGCTCCTCCCCGTAACCGGGAGCCTGTTGCCTCCGGATTTGGTGGTGAAATTCATGTTCATCTGCATAACGTTGTTACGCAGAATCCCCGCGAACTGGCGAAACTGGTCGGTGAAATGGTCAGGACAGAAATGGAACGACGTGACCGTGCCGGACGTGGCCGTTTTTACGATAAAGATTAAGGATTCATGGTCATGATGATGATTTACGGTATGTTTGTTTTTGAGTTGCGCACATTGCCGCATCAGCAGTTGCAGCAAAACAAAAGCTGGCGGCATGTGAAAAATGAACGCGTTAACCGTTCTGCAAGCTGGCAGTATATCGGTGCAGGTGATGATCGCATCGTTCTTTCCGGCGTGCTTTATCCTGAAATTACAGGTGGCGAAGTGTCACTGTCGCTGCTGACCACACAGGCGTATACAGGGCGACCCTGGCCTCTGATTGATGGTGTCGGACATATTTATGGCATGTATGTTCTGACCGAAACGAATACGACCCGTTCTGAGTTAGATCGCTACGGGAAAGCGAAGAAAATAGAATTTTCCCTGACGCTGGAGCGATGCGACGAAGATCTGCGGGAACGCCTTCAGTCCTCCTCATTCAGCGATATGGTGTCAGAGCTAAAGGGAAAAGTGACCGCATCCCTGAATAATACGACAAGTTCAGTTAAAGCACTGTTCTGATATGAAGTGAACCGCTGATAACCAGTCTGGTCACAGCGGTAAGTTTTTATAAAAAGAAACTGTCGGAATTGCCGGGGCTGGTTTTATCCGGTTATCCGATAGATTGCCGGAAACATTAATTATTCTGGCTTCTCCGGCAGTTTAATATCCGTTGTTATTTCAGGATTGATATCATCGAGTTTTATTGTGTAGATTTCCCATGCTTTCAGCAGTTCTTTTTCTTCATCTGATGCAAGTTCCAGACGAACTTTTCGCTCAAGCTGAGCGATGCGTGTTTCCGCTTCTTCTGATAACGCTGCTTTGTGTTTTCTGACAGCATCAATCCTGGCTTTTCTGGCTGCTTCTTTGTCCTCCACCCAGCGATGGCCATCCCATCTGTCAAATTCGCTTGTGGGTTTGTGCATTGTTAATATTTCGGGCAACGGACCAATAAAATTAATGGTTACGGACTCTCTGGTTTGTGTATTAAAGGCTTCCATCCCACGATAATCGTCGACAATTTCCCAGGCTGTTCCATCTTCCGTGCGTCGAACCGCCTGACTGGCTTTTACTGGTAACTGAGGTTCATCCAGATATGCACCTTCTGACAGGGACACATCGAACATGACATATTCCATGGTGGACCCCATGTATTCGCGTGTTACAGGATTAGCAAGGTAGCATTTAACCCATCCGGCCACGCTGGCCAGACCGTTATCACCAATTTTTCCTTCCTGAATATTGACGTTATATTTTTGCATTATTTAGCCCTCACGATATATAAAAAAGCGATATTTCGCGGACGCGTTTCATTTGCACCTTCATCATTTCCTACAGTGCGAATCGTTACCGAAAAACCACTGCCTACTGGATATTCATAATCCATAACTGGGGTATTGCCGAATTGCTGACTGAGGATGCGTCTTCCTGTATCCACACCACGACCATTATCCCAGCCACGAATAAATTCACCGCGCAAATCCGGCAGGACACCACCTGGATAGGCAGAAGCCAGCCCGGGGTAGGTGGACGGGTTAAATCGCTGTCCGTTACAGATTAAGTAACCCGATGGCGGTGTGGCTAATGGCCAGGGAAGTGGTGCTCCCACAGGATATATGTCCAGACCGTCCAGAAGCGAAGTTAAATCAGATTTTAATGCCAGTTCCCCATCCTTATCCGGGAAGCTGTAATAAGTCCATTTTCCCCTGCGTTTCAGTCCAATGTTATTTTTTAGTCCCGGTTCGAGCCTGAGACCGTTTACATCATTTAATGTGTAGATACTGAAAATATCCCTGACTTCAATACTTCCCTGAAAACGCTGAATTGTACTTTTCGTCAGGTATGCAACACTTCCTGAATCCGGATACCTGGTATCTGATTCGGCTTTTGTATAGCAGTCAACGGGCTGGTTATTATCTAATTTTGACTGCAGATCAGCGATTGCCCCTTTTACAAATTTTGTCGTGGCCAGCTTATTGCTGTTATCCGCTTTATCCGCAGTTGGTGCAGTCGGGGTGCCGCTAAACGCCGGAGATTCTTTGTGGGCATACTGGGTATGTGGATCAGATGCTTTTTGATGGTCCTCCAGTCCCTTATCCTGACGTTCAGCTTTCTTTTTTAAATATGCTGTTCTGTTTGCCAGTTGTTCAGCCTGTCGGTTTGCAATCCCCCCTGGACCACCCAAAACTGGATCAGAAACTTCAAGCTGGTAAATGCCGTCTTCCCAGACAGCAGATTCATTTAGTTTCGCCATTACTGATGACTCCCATAATTATAATTACTGTCATAACAGGCTTCTGCGTTATAACGAACGGGTACAGACTGATAATCAAGGCTAATAAGATGGCATCGCGCGGGGGCAAAAAATGAAAGTACACGGCGTAATAATGTTGCCTGGTCATTAGTTATTGGCCTCTGTAATATTACTCTGTATATAGCCCAGGAACTTTCGTCACCATAAAGGCAATACCCATTGAACTGTCTTTGGCCGTTATAATGTAATCCCCCCAGGCCTTCGATTATGTCTACCTCCCCAAAACCGAAACGCCGAATAATCTCTCTGACTGACCACGGCGTTCCTTTGTAGCGGTGCAGCTCGATAGCAGATTTGATAAGCATGCGACGAACATCGTCCGATTCAGCAAGCTCCCAGCCATCACCGAACAGTGAGAACTGCTCGCCCAACCATGGCAGCGCGGAACTGTCGACGATATCGACGAGACAGACCATCAGTACGCTCAGGTCAATGTTATCCAGCCGCCCGGCCAGTCTTCCCAGTGTTCTGAGACTGATATCACCCTCAAGCGGTGGCGGGAGTTGTAACGGCTCAGTCATCGGACACTCCGGTCATGTTAAGAGTGATCGCCGTACAGTTTGCCCATTCGTTTTCTGCCAGCACCCGTAGTGTCGGTGTCACCAGTTCAACCTGGTACACCCCGGAAACGGACAGCACACTGATAATCTGGCTGGGAACAATATCGCGCCCCAGCGTGGCAGTACGAGAAGCCACCCAGTTCTGTATGGCACTGTTAGCGTTATCCTTTACCGAGTTGGCATCCTGATCACGATAGATCGTAATCCTGGCTTCAATAGTGTAATCCACTTGAACAGGTGTTTTCGCCCGCACGGTATCAGTGAGCGGCCTGACTTTTTCGTCAGAACAGAAACTCTCTACCAGAGTGAGGATACTGCTGTCTGGCAGACCAGTACTGAGCAGCGGATACAGCTCGACAGTGCCAGGAACCGGGGATAGCACGGCGACGTCGACAATGCTGGGATGCGCGCCCATAGCATGAAAACGGTATGCACCACGGCTTCCGGCATTGGTGAAGGACTCCGGGGCCAGCCTGATACGCTCCCGGAGTCGGTCATTGTCTTCCTGCTCTGAACCACCAGAACTGGCCGTCAGATTGGTCACCAGCAGGTCAACATTATCAATCTCATCAAGCAACTGACTGACCTGCGCAGGTTGCCAGCCGTTGCCAGAGGTACCCGGCTCGGTACAGGTGGCCGGGGCATTGACCAGTTGCAATCCGGCCTTCAGCACCACATCTGTATTGGTGGCAAAAATAACACTGTCGGAAGCGCTGACACGGGTGCCTGCCGGGATCAGCACATCAATGGCCAGTGCCTCATCCAAGGAAAACTGAAGTGTGGTGGTGGCAGGCTGCGCGGCAAGGCGGTACACACCAACCAGTTCACCGAGGTAGTCAATCATCGGCTCGCGGGAAAAGGCGACCAGATTCAGCTTCGCCGCTTCCTGTACCGCCACCCTGACCAGGGTTTCACGATAGGCCCACAGGTCGATCAACAGACGTTCTGCCTGCGCCGGATACAGCTTTTTTCCGGTATCTGCCTCATATTTCGCAATCATTTCTGCCGTGATTTTATCGGCATCGCGTTCAATAAAATCGGGTTCTGTCAGCGCCATAGCAGTTCCTGAGTACGGGGTTGTCCGTCTGAGCCTTTCCAGCTCACCCGGAGCGTAAGATGTTCGCCGTCGACGGCGGGTTTAACCGACATAAGCTGGCAGCGGGGTTCCCAGCGCCTGATGGCATCGACGGATTCGCGAACCACATGCGGAATGGCCCGGTCGACAGGCCAGTCGATATAAAGGTGCAGATTGCTGCCGAACTCCGGGCGATGCGGGTCGCTGCCGCGGGGAGTCCGCAGGATGATCTGGATGGACTGCCGGATATCATCCAGCCCCCGGACGATTTCGCCGGGAGCCTGCAGAGCTGGTTGCCAGAATACTGAGGTCGTTTTCATAGGAGCAGTATTGCCCCCGGAAGGGAACGCCGATATTAAAGGCGTTTAAGAAACTTCAGTGCGAGTGATGATTAGAGTTCTGGCCATCTGACAACATACTGCCTGTCGAGTGGGCATTGCCGTTAATTTCAAGGTTGCCATTTACAGTGGTGGTGTCAGCGGTCAGAACAATAGTTTTCCCTTTCAGGCTGATATCCACTGCAACCTCGATCACCACATGCTCAATACCGCCTTTGACTGTCAGCGTATGGGTCGCGCGGTTATAACTGAACTCCGCGCCATCAGCGTATTTCGTGCCCCGGACGTTTTTATCACTGAACGGTGGTTTATCGACGTCTGAGTACACCGCGCCCAGTATAACACCATCCTCGCCGTTAGCATCGAGCAACACCTCAACTTGTTCCCCCACGTCAGGGAGCCAGTAATCCTTATTATCCTGGGTATTGTGCTGCAGCACGTTAAGCCAGTTTGTGCGCAGGTTATCGCATTCAGGCAGACGCACGCGGGCCTGAACCCTGTCTGCATCAACGGCACTGACCGTACCGACCTGACGGGTGACACCAGTCATTTTTTCTTCTCCTTAATCACCGTCGATGTACTGCCATCCGGGTGATAAACCGTGAGTTTCTGAGTTTTTTGTTTTTTCCCTCTTGTGACTGGCCCCCGTGCCACTTCCAGCTCTGTGGTGTAGCCGCTGTTACGCTCAAACGCATGGCGGGCAGTAATTATCAGCCATGGACCGGATAACTGTCCAAAGCCCACCAGTTCAATTTTGTTGCCTGCTGTCAGTTGAGGCGTTCCCGTCAGCGTCAGGGAGCCGTTCTGCTGGTATTCGTTATATCTGGCCAGTGCTGAATCCGCTTTAATCCGGGCACTGTCCGGGTCGCTGACACGGCTGTTAACTTTAAGTGAGTCAGCGCTGGTAACCTTACCACCTTTGAGCTTTTTGTCGCTTTCACGGGTACCACCATCAGCTTCGTAGACGATCAGTTTTTTACTGCTGCTTTTCTGGTGTTTTACCTTTGCAGATTTATAGACCCGGTTGATGGTGTCACGCAGGGAAAAGCGGGCCACATCCTGCGGTTTTAACTGCCTGACCGGCTCCTGACTGCGCAGTGTGGCCAGATGAGAAAAAATCAGCTGGTCACTGACAACTTTCACTGCATAACCATACTCGCTGGCCAGCCGGCGCAGAAAACCCACGTCGGTTTCAGCATACTGGGTCACCCGGTCGATTTTGATGGACTCAATGCTGCCCACCAGTTTCAGCCGGTGCTTTCTGGCAATCCGCCCCGCAACAGCCGCCAGCGTGGTGTTCTCAAAACCACGGCTGGATTTAGTCCGCAGAGCACTGTTAACCGAGGTGGCCACCCCACGGATAGCGACAACGGACGCGGGCGAACTCACTTCGATCTCGTCTATTGAAAATGTACCGCAGGACAGCAGTTTCTCGCCCTGATAGCCCATTTTCAGCGTCAGAGTATCACCCTTACCCGGATACCACTTATCCAGCCAGCGACCATCGGTATCGTCCAGCTCCACCTCGATGGTATCGGACTCATTTTTGATGTTATCGCTCCAGGTCACACGGGTAACATAAGGCGCGATATCTGAGGTGATGTTTTTCTGCAGATACCACAGAGTGAATACCGGTGTCAGCACATCACTGACGCCGGTTAACGCTGATGCGCCTTGCGAAGTGCTCTTTATCTCAGCCATGGGGCAATATCCTCTTCTGTACGGGCATCTTCAGCCTCAATAACCGGGATCAGTAACAACAACCCGGAGGGCAGCACTGGCGTAATGGCCACGTGCGGATTGGCGGCAATAATCCGGGGATAGCCCAACGGGTCACCGTAGTACTGCCATGCCAGCGAATCCCAGCGCTCTCCGTCACAGGTAATATGTTCAAGAAACATCACACACTCCTCGTCAGTATTCTGGCGGCCATTGCACTTAATCCCGGAGACATGCGGTTGAATGCGGTGCCGGCAGCGTTAAGCTGCCCGGAAACGGTATCCAGAGCACCTGCAATATTTCTTTTGTCCACACCACTCAGCGCCGACTGCGCCTGCTGTACACACATGACTGCTTCGCTGGCTGTTCTGGCCAGACTGATGGCATCGGGCATGGATTCAGAGAGAGCATTAAATGCCGGAATACTTTTCCCCAGAGATCCGGATATATTACCCAGTCCGCTCATCAGTCCCGGCACACGGGTCAGCGCGACAACGGGGTTACCTTTCATTTTCTGCGCCACCCGAACGGCACTGATGGTAGTCTGGAGTACAGACTGCGCCTGTTTCGCATAGTTGACACCGTTACGGACGAACTGAGCCACCCCGGAAGGCGATGGAACAGCACCAGATACGGCCCCGGCTCCGGGAACCTGCCTGCGTATTGCCGGCGGTTGCAGAGGATTTTTGGGGTCACCGGTGTATTCCCGGAGAGACACGGTGGCACTGACAGCCAGCACGTTACCGGTGCTGTCTGTCTGCTCGCTGGTTGCGGTCACATCGGTAATCACGAACCAGCCGCGATAGTCACCGTTGCCGAAAACCAGCGCCAGTGCCTGATGGGCCTTCATGGCTGTTCGCAGTCTCGCCAGCTCCACGTCGGGCACACAATAATGCTGATGGAAGATCAGACTTATCTGGATTTCGTCCAGCCTGTCGCCGACGAACTGCAGGCCGGGTTTACCCTCGATGCGGGCATGCTCCGCATAATCGACGCCGAACGTGGCCTCGAAGCCGTCCCAGTAGGTAATCAGTTCAAACTCAATATCACCCAGTACGGCAAACATCAGCTGTACTCCTTACGTTGTTTCTGAATCAGCAGACGCTCCAGCATTTTTTCCAGCTCATGCAGGCTCATATTCAGGGCACCAGTCAGCCCGGCAGGCGCTGCGGTTTCCTTACCATTGAGGAAAAACTGAGGATTAAAGCTGATCTGGATACTGCCAGACGTTCCACCGCCAGTGGCAGTTGCTCCACGGCCTGAATATCCGGCAGTCATAATTTCCGGCGACGGGATACGGGGAACATCCGGTGTCATTTCAGCGGCCAGACGCTGCCCGGCCAGAGCTGCAAGCGGAGTGGTTCGTTGCAGGCCAATGGCGGCCCCCTGTGCGATATTGTCACCAAATCCCATAAATACTCGACTCGGTGAATGGATGCCCAGCTTTTCGCTGAACCAGCCACTGATGCTGTCACTCATTTCGGTTATGCTGGTTTTGAGCGACTCCCATTTGTTTCTGATGCCATTTATCAGCCCGTCGATAAGATGACCACCGAAGTCGGTGAACTTCGTCGGCAAATCAACGCCGAGATATTTCAGCGCAGCTGCAAAGGCTTTATAAAGCAGCCCCGCAGGAGACCAGTTAACCAGCAGTTTACCAATTCCCACTATACCGCCGTTAAAGGCTTCTTTAATGTCAGCCCAGCGCTGTTTAAACCAGCTACTGACTGCGCCCCAGTTACGGTAGATAAGGTAAGCTGCTGCCGCAACGGCGGTGATAGCGAGACCGATGGGATTCATCAGCAGCGCCCGGCCAATCCAGAGAACGGCACGCCCGGCGATCATAATGCCGCGAACCAGCCCCCCTGAGAGCACACTACCCAGTGTTCTGGCTCCTCTGGCGACGGCACCAAAACCTGTCACCAGCCAGCGGAGCTTACCGCCTTCCCCCAGTGCAAGCGTCAGACGAAGCCAGTTGGCCCGAAGCAAAACAGCATTTTTCCAGACGCTTACAAAGGGGGAAATAAGGAGATTCAGCCCAAGCTTGAGACCGATAGTGGCCATCCTGAAAGCGAGTAATGCGCCCACAACCTTTATGGTGCTGCTGACGAGCTGCGGATTTGCCGCTATCCATTTGCCAACGCTGTCCATTAAAGGAATAAATGTTTCACCCAACTGGAGCAAAGCCGGACGCAAGGATTGCCCGATGCTGATAGCAGAATCATTAAAGCCGATCTGCATTCTGCGCCAGCGACCTTCAAGCGTATCATTCTGCTTTGCAGCATCCTTATCCAGGGTAGACATTGCAGCCGGAGCATTCATTTCCTGCTTACTGGAAAGGTATTTATCCCAGCCCTGTCGCATTGACAGTAAATGGTTGACAGTCTGAATATCGGTAAAGACCTCAGCCAGACCAAATGACTCCATGAGTTTCTGCTGACCTTCCTGATCGCCTCTTGCTCCTGCGACTTTCCATTGCTGCAAAAACGCTTTGCCTTTACTGTCGATAAAACGGTTGGCAATCATCAGTGAAGCTTCGTACTGCGAAAAACCCTGAGCGACGTAATTCTGCATTGACCCCTGGTAATCTACCCCGGCTTTAGCATATTTCTGGATGGTATCTCCGCGGCCCATCGCTGCCAGCCAGTTGGACATATTGGTGACCGCTTCCTCTGCAGAGCCACTACCTTTACCGACCTCCAGACTGGCAACAATCTGGGTAATTGCATCTTTTCCATAAATGCCACGAGCAGCGAAGGCTTTAGCCATACCGGGTAATGCTTTTGCCATATCCTTCAGCTCAAATGACCCAAGTTTGGCTCCTGTTGCCGCAATACCAAACGCCTGTTCCAGTTCTTTCGCATCGGTGATTCTGAGCGCATCGCTGAAGGCATAAGTCATTTTGGCAAGGTCGGTCATATCGGCTTTGGTTGCTGTAGCGGTCTTTCCAAGCATCTCTGCAAACGTTGCTGCCCGTTCAGGGGCCATACCATCAGCAACTAATTGTCCGACTCCCCCTAACAGAGACTCCTGCAGTTGGTTAACCTTCAGTGCGGCCTGTCTGATAGCCAAGCCAATTGCACGTTCCTGTTTTGCATCCAGGTCTCCTGTGACACTGATATCCCGCAACTGTGATTCAAACGAGGCATATTGTTTAACCGAGGCTATGACCGGTGCGCCCAGCGTTCTGCCAATAGCATAGGTTTCTGCACCCTGACCATAGAGCGCCATGCGGTTAGCCTTCAACGCATCATCGGTGGCTGATACTGCTGACAGACGGCGCTGCTGACGTTCAATTTGCTCCATGGTGCGGCTTACCCGCAGCAACTCGCTGTTGAGACGCTGCATCCGGGAAGAACCCAACTGACCATAACGTTCTGTTGCCCGGGTTAAGGCATTCTGACGTTCCTGCAGACGGCGGGAGGTATCACCAAGGGAATCAAGGGCGCGTCGGGTGCCACTGACGGCTGAGCGGAAGCTGCTCCCGACAATGCCGCCAATAATGACGCCGACTGAAAATTCACTGGCCACGGTGGCTATCCTCTGAAAGCAAAAAAAACGGAAGGGAAGTATCTGAAACCCATGTAGAACAGCCGCGACTGACGGCTGTTAAGTGATACGTTGTTACTGATTGTCGCCGAACTCGCTTTTGATTTGCTCTTCAGCCTGCTCCAGCCACATCTCCAGATCGTCAGTATCGAGGGCATCAATCTCCCCCGGCTGAAACCTGAACCACCTTGCCAGCAGCCCCTGCGCCTGCGTCAGCGTTTTTGTCGCTCTTGTCCAGCCCAGTGATTTTCTGAAATCGTTTCTGCAGCTCCATATAGTCGGCAAGATCCATGTTATCGAGGTCCTCCGGGAGGATACCAGTGCTACGGGCAATCAGCGGTTCGTCCCAGTCTGCCGGGTCTTTGTTGATTTTGCGCACCTGCTTCAGGTCTTTTACCGTCAGGCGTTTCAGTTCAATCTGCTCAATTCTGGTGCCGGCAGCAGTGGTGAAAGGATAAGACAGCGTAAAAGTATCTGGCTGGGTCTGTGACATGATCGTGCTCCTGTGTAAGTTCAGGGCAGTATGTCTGGCGGTGGACGTGACGGATATTAAAGGAGATTAAGAAGAAAGGGGCCGGAGCCCCTGTGATATCAGCAAGTGCGAAACCCCTTGCAGTTACGCAGGAAAGCGATGAGAAGCGCCTTTCCCTCAGATTTGTCGATGCCGGAGAACCAGTGATCGGGTGGCTCCCATGCTTCAATCAAATCCGCCAGTTTGCGGGCCTTTGAACGCGAGCAGTCAATCGGGTCATTGGTTTTACGGGTATTAAAAAGGGTTTCCACCCCCGGAATATCAAGGAGGGTAAACCACGTACCATTTGACATGCCCAGTGCCGCACATCGTCCTCCTTTATCCGTCAGTTCAACACTCACCGTCAGCCTCCGATATTGATGCGGTAGTCGGTCAGTTGATCAACGCCACCGACGCGGAAGATGTTGGCCAGGTAGTCCAGCATCAGCAGCTCTTCACCATCCAGTACCTGTCTGATATACGTGCAGGTGAAGCTGCTGGAGAACTCGGCGTTCTCGTGCTGTTTGAACGTCCCCAGCGGGTTCTTCTTGAACATAATTGTCAGGAAGGTGACCAGCGGGATTTCGTCAATCAGCCCCTGCGAGCTGTAGCGCTGGACGCTGGAGCGACACTGCAGCGCCAGCGACCTGTACGGGTTCGCGGCAGACAGCATCGCATCGCGGTAAAAGCTGTTCCATTTGATTTCGCCTTCCAGTTTGTCAAAACCAGCCGGGAGTTCCACCTTACCCACCATCCCCAGTGCCTTGTGTTCCTGCATAATCATGGAGACATCGGGGAGTTTAACCTCCTCAGCCCGTCCCAGCAGGTTAGTACCATCCAGATAGATGTTGGCATTCGTGATTCGGTTTATCTCAATCTTTGACATCAGTTGCCCCCTTTCAGGGTTAACAGGTATTCCGAGGTGATCTCAGTCTCAAACGTCAGTCGTTCCAGCGGCGGTGGTGGCGTGTATTTGTAGCTCAGCAGCAGGTGACCGGCGGCCAGTTCCGTCTCCGGATTGCGGGCCGGATCAAACCAGCAGTTGAAGCCCAGCAGGGCACCATCACTAATCATCTTTCGACCGTAGGCGTTGACCGACTCCGTCAGTGCATCAATCAGCGCCTGAGTAATCGGCATGTCGATGTACTGCTGACTGAAGTAACGAATGGACTCGTTGATCACATCACCGGTGCGACGAACGTTCTCAAAGTTGCGCATATGGGTGACCGTTGGCCATGCTGCCATCCGGTTCCCCCACAGACGAAGGCCGCTGCCGTAACTGCTGAATACCGTGGTGATCCCCTGTTCGTTAAGCAGGTTCACCTCGCTCTGCGGATCGTCAATCATTGCCGACAGCTGGCGCTCCACGCCGGTGATCCCCAGAATTTCCTGATTGGAGGATGACCACCAGTACCCTTTATCCAGGTCGACTTTGGCACGCAGGCCCGCAGCACGCTGGCTCAGTGGCTCCAGACGCTCCGTGTTCGTCACCGGGTCATATACCTTCACATGCGGGTAGCACAGGCGGACACGGTCAGAGCTGGTATTAAAGTTAATGTTGCCTTCCGGGCCACGTCCCGCCAGAGCCTGCGCAAAAGTGGTACCAACCGGCGCATCAATATAGGTTACTGCTCCCAGTTTCTCAGCCATGGCGATAAGCTCAACCGAGACGCTGTTCTGGGTGCAGAATACCGGAGCAATCAGGATTTTGGCGAAGTAGCCAAACAGGTTAAAACTGTCGTTAAGCAGCTTCATGCCGGTACGGTTGCCTGCAGCGTTAACGGTACCGATGATATCAGCCGGGGTGACTTTGGTCGGATCAGCATAGTTATAGCTGGCCTTCACCGTTGCATCTGCAGCAATGCTTTTACCCAGGTTAGTAATCACCCCGGTCTGTGCATCAAGCGAGTAGTCCTGACCTTCAACATAAGGCTGACCGTCGCTGTCCGGTTTCAGTACCAGCTGCGCGACCACCGGATTAGCCAGCCGGGCTCTGCCTGTCGCCTTGTCGAACGACACATTCTCACTGACCACAGCGGTTTTATGCACAGACGGATCGAGGACGTTAATGACCAGAACGGTGCCTGCACCATGGTCATAAATCGCATCCAGCGCCTGCGGAATGGTAAAGCCGGTGAACTGGCTGCCAAATGCCGCCGCGTCTTTCTCAGACAGGCACTGTACCAGCGTATTGACGTCCCCCATTGGTGCGGTACCAATCAGGCCAATAACGGCAGATTTCACCGTTTTAACCGGGCGGGCACCGTTTTCCACTTCAATGGTTTCGACGCCATGCAGATAGTTAGCTGCCATGGGAGTCCTCCGTTTTCACTTCGCTGTCACTGCTGCTTCTGCGCTTTGGTGACTGCACAGCCGGTGTGCCGGCGGGTTTTGTCTCTTCAGATACCGGCGTCAGATGCTTCAGCGCCACCAGTACCTTCACGTAGTCATGCTCCTCCGGCAGGGAAACAGTTTTCCCCGGCCAGAGCAGGACTTCGGTTCCGTCCGACAGCGTGACGCCGCTGGCCGGGCCGGAATAGCGGTATGCTTTCATCACTCGCTTTCCTCATAGTTCACTTCGGTTAACAGCGGGCCGGACGGTAAATCGCTGTCTTCGATAAAGACGCTTTCAGTCGCGAAGTCGAGGGCGTATTGCCACAGCCCCCTGACTTCACCGATAAACACCTCGCGGGTCAGCCAGATACGGCGGCGGCACCCGGGCGGGGTGTAGCCACCGAGAATGCGGCGGACAGCATCCAGGACATTAATCGCCCCTTTTTTACCGTTGAGCTGGCGGAAGACCACCGTGACGCAGAGCTGGATAGTCTGAGGCTGGATCACCGCACCGGTATCATCCGGCCTGTCAAAGCGCGAACCGGCATAGCTCAGCAGCAACGCGCCGACAGAATGATTGAGGCGATATTCGGACGGCTTTTCCGGGAAGTACTCAACCTGCAGCTGAGGCAGCTTCTCGCGCAACCGGGCCAGCACCGCATCAAGGACGGGCAGAACGTTCATCAGTATTTCTCCAGTAAGCCGTCACGACCGCCGAAAGTGGCCGGACGGCTGCGTACACGAAACTCGCCAGGCTCAGGCACATCTTTCTGAGTGGACGGCAGCCCCAGCGTGAGCCTGTTATCACGTAACTCCCTGAGTTGCCGCAGCGCTTCTTTGTGGTCATCCTTCACCGTATCCGGGAGGTCACCTTCCGGGCGGCGGGCGTAGAGCCGGTAACGGACCAGCGTGATGGCAATGTCCCGCAGAACAGTCGGTATCTCTGCCAGTGGCAGGATATAGCGTCCGCGCAGATGGGCATCAATCAGCTCGTCGGCATAGCGGATACAGCTGTCCACCACACGGGTATTCACTGTTGCAGGCGAGTCGAAGTCCATCTCTTCACTGGTGAGCTCGATCAGCGTTCGTTCCGGCACCTGCGCAAGCAAATCCTCCAGGGTGCAGTACATGTCACACCCCGCGCAGGATACGAATGACGTCGCCTTCACCCCCGGCTTCATCAAGTGCAATACCACAGGATTTACCGTCGCCGGACTGCGGCACGGCTCTGGCCTGAGCATCTGACTGAACAGCCACACCACGGCTGACAGCGGCCCCGGCCTCGACAGCAATAATGCCCAGAACGCTCACCGGCGTGCTGTCGCCGGTAACAGCATCCACTTCGGCAACCCCGAGCGCTGCGGCACCGGCTTTACAGGGGGTATTATCTGCCCCGACAAAACGCTGCTGTGCCAGTGCGGCCCCTGCCGTTACGGTTGTGATCAGAATGACCTGCTGAGTGGTTCCCATAACGCCTCCTTATTTACTGATACCGGTAATGAGATACCCGGCATCGCCACCAACCACGGCGACTTTGTAGATATCGGTATAACGGCAGTACTTCACCTTGCCGCCGGCTCCGTCGTACTTGTCGGCAACAGGCATCCCCTTACGGCGCAGGGTGTAGCCGAAGGACGGCTCGTTCTCGTCCGCGCTGTCCGCCCCCGGCTGCGGCTTGCCGACGTAGTGCAGCATCAGATTGTCTCCCCAGATATCCGTCGGCACGCTGTCCTTATCCATTGCCGCTTTCATGGACGGCAGGGAGACAGGAGCACCGATGACGATCTCTTCGATCTGAAAGAGGTCCTGCAGGATCTCCGTGGTGATGCGCTTGCGTTCGTTGGCTCCGATGGCTGCCTGAATTGCCGGGTGGAACTTCAGCAGCGCCATCACGCCGGCCCCCATGGTCATCAGGTTAGGACGCAGCCCCGTGGCCGTACGGACCGCTTCCATACCGGCTTCAATCACCCCGATGGGGTCCCCCTTACCACCGGCCCAGCGGTCGCCGGCTGTCAGTTTTTTAACGTGCCCGGTACGGTAGACCTTTTCATCCTGAGCCAGACGGGCGGCGATAAGTTCACGGCGCAGATTCACGCCATTCGTGGCGCGACGGATGGCCTTGCTCTCCTCGTTAAACATGGACTCCGCCTGTTCGCGATAGTCCACTGGCGCAGCCAGATCGTGCTCACCCAGCACCAGATCAAGCGTGCCGGTTTTCTCACGGACCAGAACATTGCTGTCCGCCCCGACGGCACGCTCGGTGTCATATTCCACAAAGGCGGTTTTCCCGAAGGTCGGCACACGCACGCCTTCCTTGTCCGTCAGCACGACGGGGAAAATACGTTCGCCAATGAATGCGGCATTTTTATAGCCTCGGGCGATACTGGTCAGTACCGGATCAACGACACGTTTACCTTTTAAGTAATCAGACATGCTCTCTCCTTAAATTACAGGCAGCGTGCGACAGCAGCCTCATAGCTGATGCCTTCTTTTTTGGACAGGGCCACTGCTTTCTGATGCAGGGCCAGACGCTCAGGATCGGCTTCTGCAAACTCCGCCACATCCACCTTCACCGCGTCGCCGACACGATCCTTTGTGGCCTGTTCGGCGAAGTTCATCACCGGCTCCCCGTCGGAGAGCAATGAACGGAAGGCGGTGGCCAGCGGTGTGCGGCTTTCCCCCTCAGCAAACTCCACCGGCTTGTCGCCACCGGCGACGGCATCCAGCAGGGCAACCACCACGGAGGAGGCGCGGGGAGCCAGACGACCCTCTGCGACCAGTTTTTCTGCAAAGGCCACATTGTCCTTATGCAGTTGATCCTGTCTGACCTGTGCATCACGCGCATCGCGATCAGCAGCCTGCTGCTTCAGGCGGCGGTTCTCCTCCTGAAGGGCTTCAATCTCTTCTTTTGTCATCGATGATTCCTCGTTACTTTTGGAAGACAGCACCTGGCCTGTCTCACTGAATTGCGCACCTGCTGCATCCTGCGACGGTGTGTCGCGGTACGCCTCTTCGCGCAGACTGTTGAGCTGCCATTCCGGCAGGACTTTTTCTGCCTCGTCCAGACTGAAGCGGGCGATCAGAAAATCGCGCAGCTTTCCCCACAGGGAGGCATTCGTGATGGCCTGCCAGTCGGCGAACTCCACCACACCTTCTTCCTGCTCACTGAAGGACACCTGTTTCAGCCCTTTGACGGAAGGTGGCTGTGCCCCGAGAAAGCCCACATGGCGAAGGTAGAGCACGCCGGGCTTCGGATTGGACGGTGAATCCGGGAGGTAGAAAGAGGCGGATACCTTTTTGAATCGCCCGTCGGTGACCATCTCAGCAAACTGCGGGTCCAGCTGGGCAGGCTCTGCCATCAGATCGGCGCCGCTGAGCGACAGGGCTTTCACCCAGCCCCACGCCGGGTCTTCCGTTCTGGGATGACCAATCACGAGTGGAGCTTCATGGACGGACGGGTCATAGGCTTTCACGCAGGCGGCAAGATCGTCTGGCGTGAACGGCAGTTTTTTGCCGTGCATATCGGTATGAGTACCGGCTTTAAAAATGTGAATGGCTGGCATTTTGCTGTCCCGCGTTATGTTGTCGGAGACAGTTTGTGAGAAATGCAGGCCCGGCGATTTTAATCTGCTTTAGAAAACATCAGGAGTGAAGGACAGGGAAAGCAATGCGGTGAACCGGAGGCGGTTATAAAACAGAGGCTGTAAAGCCTTTATAAAGGTAATACAGCCCCTCATTCGCTGGCAATGATAAATCACCCGCCTGAAGAGAGAAACCTCAGCGACGGGCCGCTGATTCAAGATGGCGGACAATGGTATCGAGGATGGGGATTACCACTTCAGGCTGTAGTTCTCCATCCCCCGTCACCGGCAGGAACGGGCGGGCCGGAAGTTCAACAGACTCATTACGCCCCGTTTTACCCCCGAACTGGTGAATGGCACCGTAAACAACGTTGGTCCCCACAACAGCCTGCCGGTCGTCATGGTCGGTTGATACTGACCCCATCAGACGCCCGGTATCCTGCAGTGTCTGTCCGTCACGTTCTTCTGCTGCCAGCGAGGGTATCCACCCCGGACGCCCCTCATCAAGAAAGTTAAACTGTGTTTCCGCCAGCAAGGTTCCGGCGATTTTGCGCATCGCGGGCTCCAGGTCTGTGGCAGCAAGATCCAGCGCACGGAGGCTCCGGCGCAGGGATTTATCGTTAATGGTGATACTGACCAGGTTATCGGAAGCCATTGTTATCCTCTCAGTTCCTGTTGTGCCAGTGGCTGAAGCGTACCCTGATAGCGGGCCAGGTCGGGACGGTATGCTGCCCCCGGTGCATAAGACCAGCCGACGTCGGTGGTCACCTTCGTGGTGCCGGTATTAAAGGTGGCCACGTTCCGCATTTCGCCGGTTTTCTCTGAGACCAGTTTCAGTTCCTGGCCCATGGCAGAGCCGGAGCTGATAACCTTCAGTCCACGGGCACGGACATCCGCCGCACTCAGGGCAATCACACTACAGCGGCAACGCCAGCCGTTCGGCGGGTAAAATGCCTGCCAGAACGGGTCATCCCAGCTCAGCACCAGACCATGCAGCGCCAGATGGCTCCTGCGGGTATGGCTGTCGTTGATGCCGGTATACATCCAGTACGGCCTGTCGTCGACGTTTTCCATCTGTTCCGCCCAACGACCGGCGCTGTAGAGTACGGACATATTGGTGCGAAAGATGGTGTCGAGCCGCCACGTGCTGCCCTGCTGAATGGTGACCGGCTCACCCGTTACCGGGTCAGTCGTGTCACGTGGTCCCCACCATCCCTTACGCTTCAGCACCGGCTCCAGCTCCTGCCGGAACCAGCGATCGGTTTTTCCTTCATCGACAGCCTGCTGCAGTGCCCCACGAATATCTTCCAGGATATCCAGGCGGGTCACTTTAGCGACGGTAAAGGCGCGGGCATGGGCTTCCTGCCACATTTCTTCCCAGTCCCAGGTAATCTGATACCCTTTGGACTTCAGGTAACTGACTGCCCGCTTCGGGGGAAGCGTCATGCAGTACGCCAGTTCAGCCGTTGTCATGCTCATGCAGACGCCCCCAGATATTTGCCACAAAGAGAATGCGGGCCAGCCGTTCCTGCAGATCGTCCGTGTTCATCTGAGGGTAGAGCTCCGCCAGTTCGCCCAGCAGCTCAGACGGGTTAACCCCGTTTTCGACCCGCTTGAACAGAGCTGCCAGGACGGATTCCAGCGTGCCAGTTAACACGCCTCCGTTCATCAGAATGTCCAGCGCGTCGTCAAGCTGCTGCTGAGCCTGAATATCGGCATCAATCGCCTCGGCAAATGACAGCGGAAGCATGTTCTTCTCGCGTTCTGACGGTGGTGTCTCGTCAATATCGCCGTCCTGCAGCTGGTACTCCCGTTTGAAGTATTGCGAGGTGAAGACCACACCAGCGCGGCTGAGTTTCTCGTCGCGGGTTGCCTGGATATCGTCGACCGTTCCCTGTTCCCACATCTTCCAGACGGGGCTGGCCACATCGCCAAAGTTCATCGATACCGCCATCCTGATGGCCTGATTCACCGCACTTTCCACGATATCTGCATCCGCATCGCGGATATCATCGGTGACCTCCAGTCCGGCCTGCGCGGAGGCGCGGTTACTGTTGGCCTCGGTGGTCTGGTTCTGCCCCAGCAGGGCGATGGAGATTTCACTGCGGGCAAGCGTGATCAGGTTCTGATAAATATCGCTGCTGTCGGCCTTGCCTGCGGCCTCCTTAATTTCAATGGATGAATCGTCAGGGATAGCGGCCACCGCGTCTTCCACCATTGCCTCCATGGAGTCCAGCAGCAGGTCAATCTCGCCCTGTGCGGTACCACGCGGATGCTTGCCGATAACCCACGGAGAGCCGTATTTCTCGGCAAAACGTACCCAGAACTTCATGCCGCCTTTTTTGAATGTCACGGGCCAGAAACACATCGACAGATCAGGGAAGCCATATGGGTTATCGTAGGTCGCATCCTGACGCGGTACCACGAACTTGTTCAGCGGTACCGGCTCACCTTCCAGCCCGGCGTCTTTAGCACGAAAGCGCAACAGGTTGTCGTTGTCGAACTGGAACCACTCAGGGGGTTTACCCACGATATCGGCAATGGCCCAGGATTTAACAGAGCGTCCCCACATGATCTCACAAGGTTGATACCCGTAGAGAACGGCGTCGGTCATCTCGCCGATGATGCGGGACAGATCCAGATCGTCAAGCATATCCCGGATGAAACTGAATACCCGCGCCGGGGCATGACCTCGTTCAAGGCCGCGCTCCAGTGATTTGACCGCCGCTTTACGCCTGCGGATGCAGCCGCCGACCAGCGGGTCGGTACGCAGCTCGCGATAGATACGTATATCCCGGCCCTGAGATTTCAGAATGGGGTCAGGGTTAGGCAGGTACATCCCCAGCCCGAAAAAGTCGATGGAGCGGCTGCGCGAGGCAATCTGCGCGGTCAGTGATTTCTGAGACTCAGAAAAAGCAACAAATTCATCGGGTGAAACCCAGATACCCCTCGCCATCAGAATCCCTCCAGTATACGGGCCGCCTGACGACGTCGTCGTGAGCTTGCTTTCACCGGCCCTTTGTTAATTTCACGGCTGGCGAAATACGCCAGCGCCAGTGCGATGGCTGAATCCCCGTGGCGTTTACCACCATCAGCCTTTGCTTTTGAGCGTTGCTCCGGCACGCGGGGGACACCGTTCACCACCTGAACGGCCCGCAGGTCATCCAGTGTGTCTTCATCTTTTGGTAAGTCCACCAGGTTACCGTCTTCCAGTGCAGCTTTGACCGGAGGCATATGTTCCCGGTACCAGCCTTCGGTTGGCATCACCTGCTGAACCCGGCTGGAGCCGTAGCGCTGCATGGCGTATTCAGCCAGATAGGCACCATTACCACGGGCATCAAACGCTGCACCCAGCAGACCGGGCAGTCCATCCATCAGATACCAGGTGATTTGCTCCTGCTGTCTGAACGGCACGTTACGCAGCTCCAGTACAAATGGCACGCGTCGTACCAGGTTCTTCTCCTGCAGCAGGGGATAGTCCACCGACAAATCACCGCTGCGGCCAAAGTCGCGCCCCAGGAAAGAGCGGGCATCAGTGGGGAGTGCCTCCAGCAATGGTTTCAGATGCTCATCAAGCCAGTCCTGCGTCTCGCGGAAGCGAACCTCATCAGACAGCAGTTCATAACCTTCCTGACAGGTCAGACGCAATACCGGCGTATCAGCGGACATGCGGGACTCTATCAGGGCACGGGACAGCCAGGCACCGCCACCGTTGGCCGGAATACAGTCAAGCTCTTCGGATGCGCCGGCACCGTAGAATTTGTACACCGATGCCATCCAGGCCTGCTCGGATGCCTCCGACCATTCCTTCCCGGTGCGCAGACAGACGCGCCGGAACAGCCCCTCAGATACGGCTTCCCGGAAAGTGATGCGATGTACGCTGCCTCCCTGACGTCCGGTACGGATATCCCCGATAAGCGTATTGAACGGATTGTCGTCACCGTTATGGGTGGAGATAACGCGTACCTTTCCCCCCCAGATAAGCATCGCCAGCGCCGCTTTCAGCAGTTCGTCCAGTTGCTCATGGAACGCCGCTTCGTCGATAACAATAATACCCTGACGGCCACGCAGGTTAGACGGGCGGCTGGAGAGCGCAACAATACGAAAGCCGGAGTCAGGAAATTTGATGGTGTAAGTCTTGATGTGTTTGTCGTCGTCGTCCTCTTCCCAGAATCCTTCTTCAATTTCACTGGCCGCATAGTTGAATGCCCGTGCCCACATCGCACACGCCTGAATGTATTCGACGGTCATGTCCTGGTTATAGGCGATGTAATACACATTCATCCCGCCTGCTGGCGCAGAAGAGGCGGCGGTCAGTACGTTATCGGATGCCTCAGCCCATGTAATACCGGTACGACGGCTCTTTTCCATCACCTTAAGCGGAGAGGCATCTGCCACCCAGCGTTGCTGATAAGGCAGCAGCACCGGTGGGGCTGCACACGCTGTTGTGTCCGGGATATGCGAAGGGATGTTCATCATGATGCCACTCCCAGAATTTCCCGTCGCAGTGCCTGTACAGCATCCGCAGACAGCCCGCCCTTACGGGCAATTTTCTCGGCAGCGGCGGCAGCACGTTCAACCCTCTCCCTGACTTCTGCCTGATAGCGCTTGAGGGTGACCGAGGCGCGGGTCAGTGTGGCGATATTTTTTGAAGCCGTTGCCAGCAGTTTTGCCCGGGCGAAGGGATCGTCATTTTCCCGCGACTCCTGCAGGCGCATCAGGATGTCCGTCATTTCGGTCTGGACGAGGGTTATCAGCCCGGCTGAACGGTCATCAGGATCGTCTCCGGCCTCCCGAGCAAGCAGACGTGCCGCCTCGGTTGCTGCCCGCACACGGGCCAGTTGCTGCTCCATTTTGTAGCCAAACCGCTGCAGGGAAGAGCGGGTGATGCTGTAACCCCTTTCCTTCAGCAGGCTTTCAAGCTCTGCATAGCCGGTGAAATTATTCTCCGTCAGTGCCCGCTCAATCCAGCGACGGACCTCCTTCGGCAGAGAATCAATGCTGCTGCGACGTCCCATAATCACTCACTCCAGTATTTTTCCGGGCGGGCAATACCGGGGCTGCATTCCACGGTGTATTCCACAATATCCACCCCAAGGCGGCTCAGATCGGCAAACCAGTCACCGGACGGTCTCCTCTCCAGTTCCACCATTTTGCGATCTGCCAGGTAATCAAGCTCACGGCGCAGCTCCAGTTGCGTGGTGTCCGGGTAGATGGCGCGGGACACTTCCAGCAGCAACGTCTCGCTGGCGGTGTAAGGGCGGGTTTTGTTCAGGGCAACCAGCAGACTCCAGCGCAGGGATTCGCGGCGTACCCGGGTAATATCGACCATTATTGACCTCCGGTATTGCGGTACTGCTGTACCACTTCCAGTTTGTTGTAAAGCGCGTCCAGTTTGGCCTCGATAACTGTCTGGCCACGGATATAATCCTCGCGACGGACATAATTCAGCGGTAAATCCGCCTTAAATCGCATAAATTCTTTTTCCAGCTCGCCCCAGTTGGAGGCGGACTGCTGCAGTGACTGCTCAAGAGAGGCGAATCGTGCAGTCTGGCGTTCTTCCGCTTTACTGAACAGCCATTTGGCGAGCCCTCCCACAAACCCCATGAAGGTGAGCAGAAAACTCACCACCGTCCAGAATTCAACCTGCAGTGTCATTTCTGTAATCCTTCCCGTTCATTCAGCAGCGCGTTTATCTGGTTCCGCCAGCGACGACATTGCCCTGCGTTGTCGATGATATTGGCGAGGACGTCACGCTGGGAGACACCCGAATTGCGTAACCGGGCGTCAGCGGTTTCAGGTTGCCCGGTCGCTGCGCCAGTGCCGGTGCCAGCGGCGGCAGTTGCGTCTGAATGACCGGTGTCGACGGATGCGTTGTCATATCCGAGTGCGGCGTTGTACTGGCGCACGAAACCGCGAGTAAACACGCACTCAATGGGATGGCTCTTACCTTTTTCATCAATCCAGCGCTGTGTGACATCGTTAATTTGCCCCTGTAGTTGTTTGTTCCGGCTCTCCAGTTGAGCAATCTGCTCAAGGTAACTGGCTTCAGCCTGCTGCCCGGCGGCCACCTGCTCCTGATACCGTTTTGCCCATGCTCGCAACGCAGCGTTCTCAAGCATTGCCTGCTCCGTTTTGTACGCGTCAAATGCTGACTGCAACTGACTGAGCGCGGTATCACCGTCACGCTTTGCAGAGTCATGACCACTTCTGTATCCCATGGCATACAGGCCGATCAGAAAGGCATTGATAAGAATGGCCAGAAGAATGCCGCGCCATGGCAGTTTTTTAACCAGATGCCACACAACTGCTGCCTCCCCATGTGAGATATCGCGGTGCCAGCTCACGCAGAATGCGTTGCGGATAATGACGGTTCTCCCGCCAGCTGGCCGCATTGCGTCCGGCATTCACCGTGGCGACATGACCAAACCAGCGGGTGCTGTCCAGACCTTTCTGTGATGCAAGCCGCCTGTCCCGTTGTACCCAGCCCAGACCACCGTTATAGCCCGACAGTGTCATGGCCATACGCTCGCAGTCGTTGGCGGCGCTGACGCGCTGCCACAGCCAGCGGTCATAGCTGACCAGCGCCCGGATAGCCCATGCAGGATTAAACGGCTCACGACTGCTCAGCATCGGTATCAACTGGCTTATCCAGTCGGCAGTGGCAGGCATGAACTGCGCCAGTCCTTGAGCGCCAGCCGGTGAGACCGCATCAGGTCGCCAGCCGCTTTCCTGATGCAGTTGCGCGGCAAAGTCGGCCACCGGCGCAGACAGTCCCCATTCAAGCCGGGCATTACGGATCACATCATCGCGATACTGCAGCGCAGCCTGCGGAGGTTGTGCTGCGCATGCCTGGCTGAAAAAGCCGCCACACCAGAGCAATATTGCGACAAAGAATACCCATGCCATATGAACCAGAAAGGTCCCGGCGCGGACTGACAGGCGTTCGGTTCTGATGAAGACCCGAAAGGCTTCGAAAGCCAGTTTCAGGGACATGCATACAATCCAGGTGATCTGCGGCCAGTTCATGATTAAAGCCCCATCGCAACAGCCAGGCAGACCGCTGCAACAATCAGTGCACGGCGGATTAACGCAGCAGAAAACACCAGGTGAAGGCCGGTCTGTACCGGGAAACGCCCTTCAGCCATCAGCCTGTCGTCATGTTTCAGGTACTGACCGGGACGGGCTTTGGGGAAGAGCGAACGGTCAAGCCAGTAACCCAGCACTGCTGCCAGCGTGATGAGTGCCAGCTTGTAGATCACAACAGGCAGTTGCTGTGGTGAGACCAGAGCGATGGTGCCCAGCAACAGCACTGAGGTCAGCAGCCAGCCGCTGAGGCGAGGTTTTTTAACAGGGGGAATGAATGTTTTCAGGTTTTTCATGTGTGTCTCCTTATCTGGTGGAGACAGCATCACAAATACAGGGCGCGAAGGATTTTAAAGCGCGTTAAGAGAGCCGGGGATACGGGATGTGCAGGATAAACGATGAATTATTCACAGAGGAGAATACGATATGACGCAGACACTGAATCCGGTCATCACTGTCACCGTGTCCGGTCCTGTGGGCAGCGGTAAAAGTTACATATTGGCGCGGATAGAGGAAGTGGTGAAACAGGAATTCGGAAACAGCGTCATTGTCGACGCCGCAGACGTGGACGGTGAGCGCCGTATGAGTGGGGGTGATCTGAGCACATGGCAGAAACCACGGGCAGGCACACTTATCCGACTGGAGGAATACACAGAAAAAACTCCGATGTCATACAGCGAGGGATGCATTCTCCGGACGAATGCACTGCTGGATGTTATATGCCCCACAGGCCAGTACCCATGGACACTGCCCGATGCACTGCATGCCACTATTGCGGCACTGATGGCAGTTTACGATCAGGAGCTGCTCATGAAGGAGCTACGTAAACTCACTGGTCAGCCAACAGAATGTTTTTCGGCCCCGAAGTACGGGAAGCAGGAACACATCCCGGTGAACACAATCCCCGTTAACCAGCCTCCCCGGTTCTTCGACGAATACATTCTGACACCGGAAAATAAAGCTGAGCATGAAGTGATCAAAGAGGCGTTGTTCCGGGAAATCAGGAAGATTGCTGAAATGCAACTGGAGGGCGGGCTGGACAGAGTGATGGCGAGAGGAGAATGGGAATCGCTGTTTGAAAGAACTTCCCCGGAATTACTTCCCCTCGCACTGGCTATCGGGATTATGCAGACAGCGGATAAACCTCACTTACGTTCATTAAACACGTAACTCATAATCCGGGATACGCGTTCAGCGATGACTGCATTTTCACCGGTTTTTACTGCATCCAGAAGTGACTCTTTAAATGGTGCGGGCCGGGGCTGCAGAAGGGTCGGCGTGGCATTGAGCAGACGGAGCGTTTTTTCCGTGAGGACGACATCAGCCGCTCCCACAGCCAGCAACTGAGAGTAACGAATATAGCTGTTATCCCGAAGCCATATCAGCGTATCAATAAAATACCGGCACTTTTTCTGGTCGTGATCAACCTGGTCCGGGATATCGAAAAAACCAGAATAAATCAAAACCTGAGGTGCCGGATGCGTGTTCAGTAATCGGCAGAATATTTTGCCGGTGAGTGCATAAAAATCATCATTTAAGGAGTGCATCATGAATCCCCGATTAACGTTAACAGAACATCAGCGCCGTGCTGAAGCAGTGAACAATGTTCTGGAAGATATTATCCGGTTACATCGCGGAGAACTGAGTGTCTGTCGTGCCACAGTTCATTTTCAGGAAATACAAAAGCAGTTTGATACTTCTGTTTTTGCAGAAGGTATTACTTATGCCCTGGACCAGATAAGGTCAGAAAATCGCCCCGGATAATCCCTAAACCACATTAACAGAAATCACTTCATCCCTGCCGCATCATGAAAGAACGACCAGCCCGGTGCTTCGGACCCACCGGGCTGGCCATCGTCCCACAGAAGTGGCTGTGAGCCGACCGAGGTTCAGTCAGTCTCGCGAGACCAGACTAGCCTGCCATATTTTTAATAATTGTAAAATGTTTACAGATTATGAAAACGCAGACATTACCCATCGTTCCATGGATTGGTGGCAAACGCTGCCTTGCGATATTACATAAGACCACGAGACATATATTGCAGACCTATTCCTAGAGTCTGGCTAACCAGTGATCGCAACGCTTCTTTCCCTTCAATTTTTATAGAGTCAGATATTCTGGCCCCCAACGGTTTTTCCAGACTTCCAGGCGTAGCGTTTAATACCTCAAGACCTTTAGCCGTTAGCACTGCGTTGTGGATCCCCCCAGAACTACGCGCCCCGATTAAATAGCCACTGTTTTTAAGCCAGTCTACGGTATCAAGAAAAAAAGTAAGTTCATTCTGTCTAACGATATCAACTGCCTTTATATCAATTTTGACGGGGAAAGATTCGTAGAGTCTCCCAAATATCTCACCAACTATTTCATTAAACCGCTCAATATTTTTTGGGGCCATGGTATTAGTAACTCCCTTTAATTGTCGCCCATGAAATATGCAAATAACATGAAAAGAGCGACTCACCTTGTGCAGCGAACACAAGGCGAGTCATCAACTTACAGGTATGAGCTGTGAGTCAACCGAGGCTCTTCCGTTCTCGAGAACAAGGGAAGCCTATCGCATTTTCATCTAATGAAAAAGGCTTACAGATAATGAAAGAACAATCTTTACCCATCGTCCCCTGGATTGGGGGAAAACGTCGTCTGGCCAAACACATTCTGCCCCAGTTCCCACTCCATACCTGCTATGTGGAGCCATTCTGCGGCGCAGCAGCACTTTATTTTCTCAAGACTCCCAGCAAGATCGAAGTCATTAACGATATCAACGGTGAACTGGTAAATCTGTATCGGGTAGTAAAGCATCATCTGGAAGAATTTGTCCGCCAATTCAAATGGGCGCTGGTTAGCCGGCAGATCTACAAATGGCAGCAGATCACCCCGGAAGAAACACTGACGGATATCCAGCGTGCGGCACGGTTCTACTACCTCCAGAAGCAGGCGTTTGGGGGCAAGGTGGCAGAGCACAGCTTCGGCACCTCCACCACCTCCCCGCCACGCTTCAACCTGCTCCGGATTGAAGAAGAACTGTCAGCGGCACACCTGCGGCTTTCCAGAACGGTGATAGAACACATGGACTGGCACCAGTGCATTAAGCGTTATGACCGTCCGCACACGCTGTTCTACTGTGATCCGCCCTATCTGGGGACGGAAGGCTATGGTGTGGATTTTCCTGAAGAGAACTACACACTACTCGCAGAACTGGCACGGTGCATCAGAGGAAAGATGATTATCTCGGTGAATGACATTCCGCAGATGCGTCGGGTGTTCACTGAACTGAACATACAGACGGTGAATATCAACTACAGTCTGGCGGGGAAACCCACGCCGCGCCGTGAACTGGTAATCTGCAACTTCTGAAACAAAACCGGAAAGCACAATGCTTTCCGGTAAACCAAACAACTTCCACTATGTCACTGGCGATGTTTTCTGAAAGCATCCAGATCAACCACGCGCCCTTTGTGTCCAGGTCAAAATCAGCCTGCGAGTTTGCTTGGTTTGGGTTGAATGAAGACTTTGCCGACCTCAAGAATTGCCCTCCGTTGTTCGGGGCTCATTTCGTCGAATGCATCCATTAACTCTTTCTTTTCTTGTGACACATAAGGTGCAACAACAGGCTGACTCCGCACCCCAGTAACTACATACAAAATATCTACACCGATTTCTGATAGTGCAGATAACTGCACTGCAGTAGGAGAAGTGCGATCTTTTTCCCAATCAATGAAAGTTCTCTTTGCCACACCTATAGCATCAGCCAACCCTTGCTGTGTAAGAGATAGACGCTCTCTTTCTTCTTTAATACGTAACCCGATCATGTGAGTTTTTCTGCACTCTTTAAGTTGACTGGTGAGATAATCTGCACCATAATCTATCACACATAAGGCAAACATCATTGCATCAACAAAGGAGACAACGATGACTGCAGAACAAGTCAAAGCTCTCTTCCGCCAGCGCGGGATCACCTTCACCCGCTGGGCAGAAGAAAACGGCTACAACCGCAATGAGGTATACCGCGTTCTCAATGGGCAGACCAAAGCCCGTTACGGTAAATCCCATGAAATCGCCGTGAAGTTGGGGCTGAAATCAACAGCTCAGGCAGCCTGAAGATTTTGAGTCTTTGTAAAAGGTTATCACATATCGCAAAAGAGGTATGCAGATGAGTAAGACGAATGTTTCAAGCTCCGGCAGTCGCATCCTCCGGGTACTCAAAGCGCTGCGCGGTCATGCCCTGAACGGTATTTCCAACGGTGAACTGGCGGCAGCACTGCACGAGTCACCGGCAAACATCAACCGGGCACTCAACACCCTCATTGAAGAAGGGTTGGCCCTGAAACTGGAAAACGGGCGTTTCGCGCCGGGCATCCAGTTACTGCAGATCGCTATGGCCCACAGTAACGAGATGGCACGTGCACAGGATCGCATTAACGAAATCAACCAACGTGTCATTTCAGGTAGTCGTTTGTAAGGAGTAATAAATGGGACGCACCAAATCACCGATTAACACTGAACTGAACGCCGAGGTACCGCTGTCGGATGATCTCAATGTCAGTCTGAACGCCATGACACAGCATCGCATGGAGATCATGCAGCAGTTTGGCGATGGTCAGCCCTATGAGCGTGATCGCATAGTTCATGAGGCTCGGTTTTATATGGCACAGAGCGCTGAGGCCATGCTGGAAGCAGGTAAACGACTTATTATTCTCAAAGAAAATGAACCACACGGGGACTTTGTTGGAATTGTAGAAGAACAACTTGGTCTGCATGTGCGCGCAGCACAACGAATGATGAAAGCATCTTTGAAATACCTTTCACCAAAACTAGAGCCAAAAGCGACAACGTTGTCGCTTTTAGGTAAGGCAAAATTATTTGAACTTGTTGCTGAAGATGACGACGACCTTGCTGAACTGGCCGACGGCGGCACAGTCGCAGGACTGACGCTTGACGATGTTGATCGCATGTCAGTACGTGAATTGCGTCAGGCCCTGCGCGAAGCGCGCGAAACCAACGCAGCACAACAGCGCGTACTCGCCGACAAAAATGAAAAAATAGACTCACTCTCCACCAGACTGGAGAAGAAATCCCGTATTCAGCCGCCTGAGCCTGATGAGGAGGTTAAGAAGCTGCGGGCGGAAGTAACAGCATTAGCGGTTGAGGCGGAATCTGCTATCGCCGTTCGACTGTCCAGCGCTTTTGAGACACTGTGCGCATATTGTGCTGAAAACATGATTGATACCCCCAGAGATTTCATGGCAGGCCTGGTCTGTCAACTGGAAAGCACAGCGCGTAGCCTGCGCTCCACATTTGACCTGCCGGACGAGCCAACAGGCAATGCAGCGCCTTCATGGCTGACTGAGCCGACGCCACAGATTAACGGGCTGGAGGCATAACCAATGAATGCTGCCCTGACTGAACGACTGGTTTATGTCGCCCGCGCGGCACGTGACGCGGGGCATGGTAAACGCGGTGCAATATACGACGCTGCCTGTGCTGAACTTGGCATGTCCCGCGCCACTCTGCTGCGCAGGCTGAAGGAGGTCTCTGTGACTGATAAACGCAAAAAACGCGCCGATGCCGGGCGCAGCGCCCTGACCCGCGACGAAGCCGCGCTGATATCTGCCACACTGCGTGAGGCCACCCGCAAGAACGGTAAGCGTCTTTATTCCATCGCGGATGCAGTGGAAACCCTGCGGGCTAACGGCTTTATCTCCGCAGGCAGAACAGATGAAACCACCGGTGAGTTTTTCCCGTTGTCCGAAGATGCCATCAGTCGTGCCCTGCGTAACTATGGCCTGCACCCGGAACAACTGGATGCCCCTGCACCGCATACCGAAGTGGCCAGTCTGCACCCCAATCATGTCTGGCAGATTGACGCCTCACTATGCACGCTTTACTACCTGAGCAATGGACATAAAGGGCTGCAGGTGATGGACAGCGCGAAATTCTACAAGAACAAGCCCGCTAACCTTGCCCGTATCGCCAGTGACCGCGTGTGGAGTTACGAGATTACCGACCATGCCAGCGGCTGGATTTACGTTGAGTATGTGACGGGTGCGGAATCCGGTGAGAACCTGTGTTCTGTGCTTATCAACGCCATGCAGGAGCGCGGTGGCGCAGACGTGCTGCACGGCGTGCCGAAAATACTCTATCTCGACCCCGGTTCGGCGAACACCGCGGGTATGACGAAAAACATGTGCCGCTCACTGGGCATCGACCTGATAGCGCACAGGCCGCATAACGCCCGCGCCACCGGACAGGTGGAAAAGGCGCGTGACATTATCGAACGCAAGCTGGAGCCGGGTCTGAAGTTCCGGCCGGTTCACAGTCTGGAAGAACTCAACGCGCTGGCCGCGAAATGGCGCAGCCACTTTAACGCCACGGCTGTTCACAGCCGCCACGGTAAAACCCGCACGGATATCTGGCTGAAGATTACTGCTGAGCAGCTGAAAAAAGCGCCTTCCGTTGAGGTATGTCGTGAACTGGCTGTGGCGGCACCAGAACTCCGCAAAGTCACGCCAAAACTTCGTGTCTCGTTCCGGGGCACTGAATTTGACGTATCAACGGTACCGGGCGTACTGGTCGGTGAAAAACTGATGATTACCCGTAACCCGTGGCGCAGCGATGTGGCACAGGTGGTTCTGACCGGTGAGGACGGCCACGAGACGTTCTTCCTGGTCGAAGAGGTCAGAAAGAACGAGTTTGGCTTTGCTGAAGGCGCGGCGGTATTTGGCGAAAGTTACAAAGCCCTGCCGGAAACCCCGGCGCAGATGGCGGCAAAAGAAACCGAAGCGCTGGTCACCGGTACAGACAACGCCGCAGATGCAGCTGCCGCACGCAAGGCGAAGGCACTGCCGTTCGGCGGACGACTTGACCCGTATAAACATATTGATGACGCCACACTTCCGGCCTATATGCCGAAGCGTGGTCAGGCCTCTGACGTACGCGGGCCGCGCACTGAACAACGTCCCATGACTCATGTGGAGGCCGCGAAAGCCCTGCGCGATAAGTTCAGCGCCAACGGCCTTACCTGGACGCCGGAACATTACCGCCAGTTAACGGCACAGTACCCGGACGGCGTACCGGAAGCCGCACTGGATGAAGTCATGGCCACGCTGACCACGCCGGTCCGCAGCAGTGTTATCAGCATTGTTAACGGCAACTGAGGAGGAAAACATGCTGGTACTGAAGCAGCAACTGAAAGAGGCCCGTATCCCACAGGCGGTGGTGGCGAGAGCTGTCGATGTTTCTGAGGCCACGCTGGCCCAGATTGTGAATCATAACGCGTGGCCCCGCACCCGCCCCGGAGAAGTGCGCCGGCGTCTTGCGTCCTGGCTGGAAAGTCAGGGGATTGATACAACGAAGAGTTTTGATGCTGTACAGGGCGCGGCCACGCCCCGTACAGCGGGTACCACAGATAAAACGAGCCTCAGTGAGGAAGAGAATATGTTACTCAAAAAACAGGTGTTATTTCCAGCAACCAAAAAAGCGTTTGGTCTTTTCCGTGACCCGTTCGCCGACGAAGCCATGCAGGGTTCTGATGATGTGTTCACCACCCCGGACATCCGCTATGTGCGTGAAGCGCTGTACCAGACAGCCCGTCATGGTGGGTTTATGGCCGTCATCGGTGAGTCCGGTGCGGGCAAATCCACGCTGCGCCGCGACCTGACTGAACGAATCAACCGCGAGAATGCGCCGGTAATTGTTATCGAGCCATACGTCATCGCTATGGAAGACAACGATGTGAAAGGGAAAACTCTGAAGGCAGCAGCGATTGCCGAAGCCATTATCAGTACCATTGCACCACTGGAAAGCATCAGACGCAGTCAGGACGCCCGCTTTCGCCAGTTGCATCGCGTCCTGAAAGACAGCAGCCAGGCGGGGTTCAGCCACGTTCTGGTGATTGAGGAGGCCCACAGCCTGCCCATTCCGACACTGAAACACCTCAAACGCTTTTTTGAGCTGGAGTCCGGTTTCAAAAAACTGCTGTCCATCGTGCTGAGTGGCCAGCCGGAACTGGCGACAAAACTGTCTGAACGCAATATGGAAGTCCGTGAAGTCGTTCAGCGCTGTGAGGTGGTCGAACTTCTGCCTCTGGACAATCACCTTGAAGAGTTTCTGACGTTCAAACTGCAACGGGCCGGTAAACAACTGACGGACATTATGGACGCCAGCGCAGTGGATGCCATACGTGCCCGCCTGAGCAATCCGGGAAGTCATCGTAAAAACAGGGTCAGCCTGCTGTATCCGCTGGCCGTCAGTAACCTGGTAATAGCCGCCATGAATCTGGCTGCTGAAATCGGGGTTCCACAGGTCAACGCTGACGTTGTCAAAGGGGTTTAATAATGAAATCCACCACAGGTATCAACCAGCAAATCAGCAAAGTGCTGTCAGCCATTATGGCGCTTAAGGCGACGAACACGGATGTACAAAGCATCACCATCAGGGGTAACAAACCTGTCATTCGCGTTTCCAGGAGTGCGCATTGCATGCGCATGCTTGAGCAGGGGAAAGCCAGTTATCTGTATACCGGTCATGACCACAGGGGACATTTCCGTCAGGGCGTTTTCGAACTGCACGGCTGTCGCGTCGTGTGGCCGGAATCTCTGTGGTAATCAGCACAACAGGAGGAGTCATAAAATATGGCAAAAAGTACAAAAGGGGCAAAACGTATCAAGGCCGCAGCAGCACTCTGGGTGCCGGGGACACGTGAAGAGGTCATTGAGGGAATCAGACTGCTCGGTGACGCACAACGTGAACTGGTCAGGGCTGAAACAGAAATGAATGACGCCATTGGCGATATCACCGCTCGTTATGCCCCGCTCACCGAGAGCCTGAAAAAACGCATGGCCGAACTGCAGTCCGGTATCCAGACATGGTGTGAGGCGCACCGTGACGAACTGACCGGCAACGGGAAGGTGAAGTTCGCTAACCTCACCACTGGCGAGGTGCAGTGGCGAAACCGTCCACCGTCAGTCAGCATTCGCGGGGCGGATAATGTTATTGAACTACTGAGACGTCTGGGGCTTGAGCGCTTTATTCGTGTAAAAGAGGAAATAAATAAAGACGCTATCCTGAATGAAAAAGAGGCTGTGAAAAATATTCCCGGTATTACCATAAAAAGCGATATTGAGGATTTTTCAATAATTCCTTTTGAACAGGATGTGCAGTAAACACACCACGTTAATTATTTAATAAAAACATTTTCTTTTTTATTCCGGCGTCAGCGCCGTGGGCTTCTGCACGCCGGAAACAGAGGAGAATTAAATCATGATATTTAAATGTATTCAGTGCGAGAGGGATATAACAGCCCTGCGTTTTCACAGCGCCATCGCCGTGATGTCCGGTAAGTACCACGTACCTGCAGTACGTGTCACCCTGGTCTGTCCGTACTGCAGCCAGCATTTTTCGGCGGACGTGCCCGTCATGGAATTCTCCCGCCCTGACAGGGAGGACGCGCAATGATTACCCCACAGGAAGCACGACAGCGCACCCGACTCCTTGTTGAACACTATGTCAACGAGTGTGAATGCCGCGACCTCACTGATGTGAAGCACGTCCTGACGGCGCTAATCAGCATGGCCGCTCAGGCCATTGTGGCGACCAACGGAAAGGAGGCTGCCCTGCAGGTACTGGTGAACACACTCACCCATACGGCACAGCACGAAGTGCCGTACCGGATGGAAACCACTGCAGAAGGCAACCTGAACATCACCGTCGATCGGAAGCACTGAGGGCGCGGCATGACACGTAACACCATACGCACACGCACCGCCCTCTATCGTCTGGCCCTGCAGCGTTTCGGGCCGGATGCACAGTCACTGAAACTGACAGAAGAGGCCGCTGAACTGGCAGCCTGTGCTGCCCGCAACCTGAACGGACAGGGCAGCGAAAGTGACCTCGCGGCAGAACTGGCAGACGTGGAAATCATGACAGAGCAGTTGCGCCTTCAGGGGATGGACCGACTGATTGACTTCCACAAACAGAAAAAACTGGAACGCCTTGCCGCACGGCTGGGCGTCACATACACCGGAGAAATCATATGAACTGCACTGAACAGACGCCACAACTGACGCCTGAAGATGTTGCACAGCGTATTCGGGTACTGGAAGACGAAAACGAATACCTGCGCAAGAGATTTGAAGAGGTGGACCTGTACTTCGGGCGCAATCTGGTTGTCATGAAAGCTGCAGTGATTGAGTGGCGGGCCACCGGTGATGCCAGGAACGGCATGGCGTGGATTTACAACACCCTGTGTGGGCCGGGCGAACTGCCGCCGCAAGAGGAGAAAGAGGCACAGGAATACTTCAACAGGGAAACTGAAGTTATCGACAGAAAACTGGCTGCCCTGTACCACTGGTTCAGGAAATACCACAGGACACACGCCGCACCTGACCAGACCACCACAGGAGGTACCGGTGACTGACACCATTATGGAAATTGTGGTATGGGCTTTCCTGCTTACTGGTATAGCCGTGTGCATCTGCGCCGGATTCGCCCTGGTTGCCCTGCTGACCCACGTGGTGACGCAGTGGTTGTGGGTAAAGCTTAAAGCAGCATACAGCCTGAAAGAGCTGTCCGACGCTGTTCGGGCATGGGAACAGCAAAAAAATACCGGAGATACTGAACAATGACAGACCAGGATAAGCACATTGAGAAACTGAAAAAGTTGCTGGCGCTGGCAGCATCCGGCAACCCGCATGAGGCTGCTCTGGCACTGCGCCGCGCCCGTAAACTGATGGATGTTCACGGCATCACACATTCCGACATCGCCATGAGTGATATTGATGAAACCATCAGTCACTACTGGCCGACAGGCAGCCTCCGTCCGCCGCGCTACATGCTGGGCCTGATGAACATCATCCGCGAGGCATTTGGTGTTAACTCCATCATTCACCCCGGCACATATCCGGGTGTGGGGTTCTACGGCAACCGGGAACGGGCCGCACTGGCTGCGTACACCTGGGAAGTGCTGGCCCGTCAGCTGAAAAAGGCGCGTCAGCAGTATATCAGTACACAGAACAAAAGAATAAAAACCGCCACCCGCACCAGCCGTGGAGACCAGTTTGCTGAAGGCTGGGTGCTGGCCGTTATCAGTGAAATACAGTCCTTCGCCCTGACCGATGACGAACGTGAACTGATGCAGCAGTGGCTGGAACATAAATACCCGCAGACGCAAACCACCAGGGCGCGTAAACCGGGAAGAAGTCGCAATGGCGACACCTCGCGCTATGCGGGGTTTCGAGAAGGGCAGAACGTCAGACTGCACCGACCGGTCAGTGGGCGGGAACAGCAGAAACTGGAGGCCAGATGATGACGTTATCAGGTAACAGCCGGAAATTAAAAGCCTGCCGAATATCTGCCAGATACCTTTTTGCCCGCGCCTTTTTTAAGAACGTCAGGCCGGGGATCACAATTGGTGTTATTGCCGGACGCGAACAGGTTGAAAAATATATGTCAGGTGCATGGTGGAATAACGACCCAGTCATTGCTGCCCGTAATATTCATATCAGTTGGGGGGATATTCAGAATGACGGCTGAATCTGTTGTATGTGCCCTGTTCTGGTATTGTTTTGTCGGTTGGTGTACTGCTGAACTGCAGCGCCGTTCAGGGTTTTATTCACGTTACAGTGGTGCCGGCTACTGGATTAGCTGGTCGGTGATGTTCCTGTGCTGGCCTGTGGCGCTTCCTTTATATGTCGATTATATCGGTGGCGCAGGTAAAAGGAGCAACGATGATGACTAAACAACGTCTTATCCAGCTCATTCATATTGCCCGTAATGAACTGGGTATGGATGAAGACACCTACCGCCAGATGTTAGAGGGGCTGACCGGTAAAGCCTCAACCAAAGGAATGGATACCACACAACTAAACTGCGTGCTGGAATCCATGAAAAGGAAAGGCTTTCGCGTTAAGCCTGCCGGAAAAGCCAGCTCCGGTTTACAGCTGGATAACCATCCGCAGTCCAGGAAAATCCGTGCGCTATGGCTTGAAATGGCTGCTGCCGGCATTGTTCGTGACCGTTCAGAAAATGCATTAGCGCGGTGGATCAAGCGGGAAACGGGCATCAGCGCCCTGCGCTGGCTCAGTACTGAACAGGCAAGCAGTGTTATTGAGAAACTGAAGAAGTGGCAGCGCAGAGCTGCGGGAGTAAAACATGAGCGACCTGAATCAGTTTCGAAGTAAAGGGCCGGAACTCCTGGTGGAACTGGCACAGCATACCTCTGAGACCGTTCGCGAGATTATTGATATTGAGCCCGCAATTGCCGACCAGATTGGTCAGGCCGTCGCGAACCGAATGATGCAGGTCTGGGGCGGGCAAAACGTTTATTTCCCGATGGGCATGGTATGGAAGGTCAGTCAGCGCGACCGGGAAATCTTCAGGGAGTTTAACGGACGCAACCACCACGAACTGGCCCGCAAGTTTGGTGTTTCGCTTCAGTGGGTCTACAGCGTGGTTAAGCGGGTCAGAAAAGAAGAACTGGATCGGATGCAGGGCAGGTTGTTTGATGAAGATCTGCCAGAGGAGACGAAAGACGTTAACAAATCCAGATAATTCCTGCTTGTTAAAGTCCTTTCAAAAATCTCTTTATTGTATAAAAGCACGGTAGACCCCTTACCGTGCTTTTTTTATGCTCTTTCTTTAGTATTCAGGATGCAGGGAGAAAATATGTTTGACGTTTCGTTGTTAAATCTGCCATGGGCAACACTGGTGACCCTGACCAGTGGCTATATTGGGTATTTTATTGCGAATGTGGGACTGAAGGATCACCACAAGCCCATTGAGGTGACTTTTTCTTCGCTGATTTTTGGCCTGACAGCAATGATGGCTTACCAGGCAGTTATGTGGGCAGGTCTGAATGCCTGGCTGGCAACACCACCAGCACTTCTGTGTGCCGTTACATGCGGTGCGTGGTGGCGCAGGTACGGTCGCAAATGGATGTACAGATTACTGTGGAATAATGATATTTCATGGTCTGACGATACCAGCTCAGCATGGCAGGCAATGTTTGATCAAACAGGCTTCAGCGTTACCGAGGTCAGAGTGATTCTTCGCGATGGTTCCGGTATGATGTCACGACTGCCAGGGAACTTTGAAGAGTGGCCTAACGGTCCGTTTACCCTGGGGAATAAAGGCGATATGGTTCTTTACGTCACGCACAGCAGCCCTTCAGGCAGTAACGAATGGGAAGAGTATAAAGGCGTGGTTGATAAGTACTGGGGAGCTCTGGCAACCTATATTCCAGCAGATCAGATTGCCAGAGTGGAGATCAGGCGCGTTCGTGCAACGAACGATGAATGATGTTTATTTTTTCCCTGGAGCAGGGGCTGCCGGCATAGTGGTTTTATTGGCAGAGGAAGACGATTCTCCTTTTCTACCGGAATCGCGCTCGAACGTCACGATGTGCTTGCTTTTGGGCCTTTCTGAGTAATCAAGGCTGTCATGCTTATTGTTTTGAGTAGTCATTGGAATCATCCTTTTTGTTACGGGTCATGTTTCAGCAAACTCGATTCTAAGTTGCCAGAAAGGATGATTTCAATGTCCGACTTATCTATCGTATAGCGAAAAAGAATTTCAGTTCTGTTCACCAGAACCCATGTTAACCCACTCCAATTCGTTATTTATCTCACGGATCCCCCTTCATTTATCTCATGTCTGATCATGCAGCGTAGCCTGGCACCATTCCCGCCAGCGGCGAC
Source organism: uncultured Escherichia sp. (assembly GCF_948475835.1). Lineage (NCBI taxonomy): Bacteria > Pseudomonadati > Pseudomonadota > Gammaproteobacteria > Enterobacterales > Enterobacteriaceae > Escherichia > uncultured Escherichia sp. The sequence goes on from NZ_CAOLGM010000008.1 coordinate 44,000, forward strand.
AGAAAGATAACCAGCAGGAACAGCAGACCAACAACCACTGCCGTCAGACCGGTACGACCGCCAACCGATACGCCGGAAGAGGACTCAATATAAGCCGTAACGGAAGAAGTACCGATAAACGAACCGGTCACGGAAGAGATACTGTCGACATACAGCGCCTGCTTCATGCGCGGGAATTTACCCTTCTCATCCGCCAGGCCTGCTTTATCGGTCACGCCAATCAGCGTACCGGAGGAGTCAAACAGGTTGACCAGCATGAAAGAGAAAATCACCCCTGCCAGCCCGAGGTTAAACGACCCGGCTAAATCTACATGGCCCACGACAGTCATTACGCTCGGCGGCGCAGAAACGATGCCATTGTAGTGGACATCACCCAGCATCCAGCCCAGCAGCGTTGTCACCACGATGGAAACCAGCACCGCCGCGTGAATGTTGCGCGAGGCCAGAATAGCGATGATGAAGAAGCCGAGGATCCCCAGCAGCACGCTGTGAGAAGTCAGGTTACCGATGCTGACCAGCGTTTCCGGGTTAGCGACAATCACACCTGCATTCTTCAGTCCCATCATACCAATGAACAGACCGATACCGCTGGTGATGCCCACACGCAGACTTACCGGAATGTTAGCAATCATCCAGTAACGAACGCGGAAAATCGTCAGTAACAGCAGACCAATCGCGCCCCAGAAGATTGCGCCCATCCCGACTTGCCACGGCAAGCCCATAGCCTGTACAACGACAAAAGCGAAGAATGCATTCAGGCCCATAGCGGGTGCCAGTGCAACTGGCAGGTTAGCAAACAGTCCCATCATAATACTGCCGAATGCAGCAATCAGACAGGTAGTAACGAAGACGGCGCTGGTATCCATGCCAGCAACGCCAAGAATTTGCGGGTTAACAAAAACGATGTAAACCATCGTCAGGAAGGTGGTAAAACCGGCGATCACTTCGGTCCGTGCCGTCGTGCCATGTTCGCGCAGTTTAAACACGCGTTCCAGCATCCCCTGGCCAGAAGCCTGGGTTGTGTGTTGTTGACTCATTATCTATTTCCGAACAAGGAGGGAAAATCCGTCGCTATCGTATACCAAAATGAGACAATATGGACGGCTGAAGATAACTTTTTTTCATTGTATTTGCTTATACGGCAACGATTGCGTCATGCGAATTGGCATGACGAAAACGTTAAACTAACGATAAAGGAAAGACATGTCCCAGATAGAAGCGGTATTTTTCGACTGCGACGGTACGCTGGTCGACAGTGAAGTCATTTGCTCCCGCGCATATGTAACGATGTTTCAGGAATTTGGTATTACGCTCGATCCTGAAGAGGTATTCAAACGTTTCAAAGGTGTAAAACTGTACGAAATTATCGATATTGTTTCCCTTGAACATGGTGTTACGTTAGCGAAAACAGAAGCTGAACACGTTTACCGTGCAGAAGTCGCTCGGCTGTTCGATTCAGAACTGGAAGCCATCGAAGGGGCTGGAGCGCTCCTGTCAGCGATCACTGCGCCAATGTGTGTGGTATCTAACGGCCCAAATAACAAAATGCAGCATTCTATGGGCAAGCTGAATATGTTGCACTACTTCCCGGATAAACTGTTCAGCGGCTACGATATTCAGCGCTGGAAGCCAGACCCGGCGTTAATGTTCCATGCGGCAAAAGCGATGAATGTAAATGTAGAAAACTGCATTCTGGTTGATGACTCAGTTGCCGGTGCGCAATCTGGTATCGACGCAGGTATGGAAGTGTTCTACTTCTGCGCCGACCCGCACAATAAGCCGATCGTTCACCCGAAAGTCACCACCTTTACCCATCTTTCGCAGTTACCGGAACTGTGGAAAGCGCGTGGTTGGGATATTACGGCATAGTTCTTCACACTCCCTTCACTTACCCCGCTTAAATTGGCGCTCAAAGGTAAGTAAAGGGAGTTTGATATGTCTGTTTCACGTCGGGTAATACATCACGGACTTTATTTTGCGGTTTTAGGACCGTTAATTGGTGTTCTGTTTCTTGTCCTCTACATATTCTTCGCAAAAGAACCGCTGGTTATTTTGGTAATAATACAGGTACTTCCATTGTTTCTCTTATTGTCGATTACTACGGGAGCTATTCCTGCATTGTTAACCGGCGTGATGGTCGCCTGTCTGCCGGAAAAGATCGGGTCACAGAAAAATTATCGTTGTCTGGCTGGTGGCATAGGTGGCGTCGTTATCACCGAGATCTATTGTGCAGTTATTGTACATATTAAGGGCATGGCTTCCTCGGAGTTGTTTGAAAACATTCTTTCTGGTGACAGTCTCGTTGTCCGCATCATTCCTGCATTGCTGGCAGGTGTGGTGATGAGCAGAATCATTACCCGTCTGCCCGGATTGGATATTTCATGTCCTGAAACAGACTCTTTAAGTTAAGCGGGATACTTTATCTTTGGGCTACTCAAAAGCAGACAGGATGTTACTATGACTCAAAATATCAGGCCGTTACCCCAATTCAAATATCATCCCAAGCCACTGGAAACAGGCGCATTTGAACAGGATAAAACCGTAGAGTGCGATTGCTGTGAACAACAGACGTCAGTTTATTACTCGGGTCCCTTTTATTGCGTTGATGAAGTTGAACATCTCTGTCCGTGGTGTATTGCGGACGGTTCTGCTGCTGAAAAGTTTGCAGGTAGTTTTCAGGATGATGCCAGCATAGAAGGTGTTGAATTTGAGTATGATGAAGAGGACGAATTTGCCGGTATTAAGAACACATATCCTGATGAAATGCTGAAAGAGTTGGTTGAACGCACGCCAGGTTATCATGGATGGCAACAGGAATTCTGGCTTGCGCATTGTGGCGATTTCTGTGCTTTTATCGGCTATGTGGGCTGGAATGATATAAAAGATCGCCTCGATGAATTTGCCAACCTTGAAGAAGATTGTGAGAATTTCGGTATTAGAAATTCTGATCTAGCTAAATGCCTGCAAAAGCGTGGTGATTGTCAGGGTTATCTCTTCCGCTGTCTCCACTGCGGCAAGCTGAGACTGTGGGGTGATTTTTCGTAGTTATTTAAATAATGAGAACAGGCCGGAGCGTAATTCATACATCCGGCCTTATTTCTTCAGCTTAACCGAGCGCTAATTCTGCGGCAGCGGCTTTATCAGCGATTACCATCAGCGAAGGATGCAGCTGCAACACGGAAGCTGGAACATCTTCGGTAACCGGACCTTGCAGCACATTTTTCAGTGCCTGCGCTTTACTTGCGCCACTGACAATTATCAGCAAGTTTTTCGCCGCCATGATGCTTTTCGGCCCCATCGTCACGTAGCTGTCAGGCACTAACGAAAAGTCGCCGCCCAACTCACCATGTGCCACAATATCAACCATCTCTCCCTGGATCGAGAACTCCACGGTTTGCTCATGGAAATGGGTCGTATTCGGCAAATTGCCACAAAAATGACCATCTGCACCTAATCCCAGCACCACCAAATCCAGGCCGCCTTCACGCGCCAGTTTCTGATCATGCTCGCGGTAGTTATCAATAGTGAGCTTCTGGATATTCTCTTCTTTGATCCCCGCAGGGGTGAAAAACAGATTACGCAGATTGGTAATCGTTACGCCTTCTCCCTCTTTGCCACGAAAGGGAATTTCATCGAAATTATAGAAATAGCAGTTATCGTACCAGGGCTTACCTTTAACCAGGGTGGTGAGGTATTCATACATGCCTTTGGGCGTGCTACCGGCGGTAATTGCCAGGTTAACACGACGCGTCTTCGACATATAACCAAGCAGATGGTGTGCCGCGACACGGCTCATTTCCTGGTAATCTTCGGTAATGATTAATTTCATCTTAATGCCTTATTTTATTTAAATAATTTCTGTACGAAGGCTGCATAGGCAGGCCGCCAGACATCCATTTCATGGTTCAGGCCGGGATATTCCTGGTAATCAAACTTAATTTTTTTCTGCTCAAGCTCAGTTTTCAGCCCGGCGATATCCTTGCCGGTTACGACATCTTTATCACCAACGACCACAGTAAAATTACGTAGTTGCTGGTTAATAGCTGCCGGATCGTTCAGCCGGGCCGCGACACATTCATCCGGTACGGTTGTCGTGGTAACACCACTGAATGTGGCCAGCCAGCCAAAGCTTTCCAGATGATTCATTCCGGAAACCAGCGCCTGGTACCCGCCTTGTGAAAGCCCTGCCAGCGCGCGACCATCGGCATCTTTACGGACATTAAAACGCTTGCTAATCAGCGGGATAATATCGTTCATCAGTTCGCGATCTGCCGCTTTAGCATTCAGCGGATAAAAGACTTTACGTCTTTCCTGAGGAACGAAATCTTCGGGAATAATGCCCTTCGCATCGGTTTCGGTATCCGGGATCACCACCAGCATCGGTTTAATTTTCCCTTCAGCCAGCAGGTTATCCATGATTTGCGGGATACGCCCCTGATCGATAGCGGAACGTCCGGTATCACCAAAACCGTGATAGAAATAGAGCACTGGCAAAGGCTCGCCCATGCCGGTGTATCCTGGCGGGGTCCAGACATACATCTGACGTTCAGATTGCAATGCGTTGGAGTGGTAAGTTATGGCGATCAAATCACCATGCGCAACAGAACGCGTATCCAGATAACTGCCTGGCACCAGAATCATACTGGAGTTAACCTGGCGCTGAGGCTTAGTCATTGCGGTGCCTGTATCAATGCTGCGTACACCATCAACATTGAAAAAATACTCGTACAGGTTGCCTTTCAGGATAGGTGTGCGCCACGACCAGACTCCTGCTTCGTCTTTGGTCATCGGGTGAATATTGTCCGGAACCGGAACACCCACCACTACAGAGACATTTTTTGCCCCAGGGGCAAAGTAGCGAAAGGTCACGCTGTTATCGGCATTGACCTGAGTCACATACTGTTTCACCGGGATAGTGGGTGCCGGGCTGGCTGGCATATCCGCTGCTATGGCCCACTGAGCAGAAATACCGCTGGCAATAGCCAGCGTTAAAGCAGCAATTTTTATATTCATCGTAATATTCCTTTCATTAAGTTCCATTACCACCAGATTTCAGCCTGGGCACCGACAGCAAACTGGTCGTCTTTATTGTCTTCGAAGGTGAAGCCATCCAGTTCGTTTTCCAGGGCTTTGATATACGTGGCGTAGAAACGAATTTCCGGACGCGAGGTCAACATACTGGTATTGACTTTAAAGGTATGGAAGAGCGTGGTTTTATAACCAGACTCATTAAATTTATTACTATTCGCATCTTTGTTTTGCTGGGTGAAATAGCCCAGTTCAACACCTGTCTGGTTATATTGGTCCCAAATATAGGCCGGGCGAACAACCGCACGAATAGATTCGAAATCAGAGTGTGCGCCTGTTTCGTAGCTATAAATATCGTTACCGAAGGAGTAAACAATCGCGTTAGCCACAATAAAATGATCGCCGATATAGGCTTCGCCCTGCGAGGTCAGACGAACTGCTGTTCCGCCGGTGTGATCACCATAATAACGACCATTAAAGGTGGTAAATGGACTTGCGCCAGCATAACGGCCAAAGTTACTGGCGATAGAGTTATTCGCAACCAGGAAGGAGAATTCGTTGAAGCCACCTTTATCAAATTTCTGCGTTAAAGATGTGCCGAACATCCAGGTATCTTTCCAGTCATAATACCCGTTATTATCCTGATTATCTTTTTCCGATGCGCTTTCGTTTGCCGTGACATAACGACCACTCACCATTAAGGTCGCTTTATCCCATAACGGGATATCTTTATAGCGTAAATCAATAGTATTGGTATTAATCTGCTGTTTGTTTTGCAGGCTGCGATCGTAATCATCGACATCTTCGCGAACCAGCGCGATATCAATTTTACCCGGACCGACTTTCCAGTTTTCCAGACCTACACCCGCTGCGGCATCAGTACGCTGCGTTTTCCAGTCCAGCATCTGGATTTCAATTTTCGGCGCACCGTGTTTACCCACCCAGAAATCAGCCTCTGGCGCAAAGGGCAGGAAACCTTTGGTGGTAACGTACATATCGGAGAACTGCATAAAGTTCTCGCCACCGGCGTTATCGCCAAACCAGCCGGTTGAGTACTGCTGACCAACGTTACCATCCATCATCACAACGGCATCAACCCGTTTGCCGTTTTCGTTGTAGACACGTTGTTTTAACTGCAAATCAAACCAGCCGGAGTATTCGTTACCAAAGCGGCCCAGAGAACCAATCGCCCATGATTTAGGTGAACCATGAGAGGCGGTCCCCCAACCAGAACGGTAATAGCCGTTGTAACTAAAGCCAATTTCATCTTTCACAAACTTACTGAAATCTTTCAGAGTCATGGAAGAATAAATCGAGCCTGTCTCACTGGCATTTTTCTCTTCATTTTTGACCAGTACAGCATCAGGTTTTGCGGCACTACTGGTCGGGAACGGATTGGCGGCATACCCTTGATCATTCGTACTTACGCTACGATTCACCGTCGCTGGCGTATATTTTTTCTTCTCTTCATCTTTATACTTTTTGAGTTCGCTTTGCGTTTCTCTTAACGCTTTTTCTAATAACTCAAGGCGTTGTTCCACCGTTAATGATTCAGCCAATGATTGTGCAGAAAAGGCTAACGGTGCCATTAATAAGATGGCAGAGGTAATAAGATTTCGTCTAAACATAATATCCCTTTATGGTGCAAAGAAAGAATTAACGTATCGCATCCAGACTGTTCTGAATGCGACGATAATTAAGGTGCTTTATTGGTTATTTTTTTAATGACAGCCCCCGCGTTTTGATCACTTCTGCATACCATCCGAAGCTTTTCTTACGCGTTCTTGTGAGGCTTCCTTCGCCATTATCATCACGATCCACATAAATAAAGCCGTAGCGCTTAGACATTTGTGAATGAGATGCACTGACTAAATCAATTGGCCCCCAACTGGTGTACCCCATAATATCCACACCATCGGCAATCGCTTCATTTACCTGTACCAGGTGATCGTTTAAATAGGCAATTCGATAATCGTCCTGTATCGAACCATCCGCTTCAACGCTGTCTTTTGCGCCTAATCCGTTCTCGACAATAAATAACGGTTTTTGATAACGATCCCAAAGCGTATTTAACAGAACCCGTAATCCAACCGGATCAATTTGCCACCCCCACTCTGAACTTTTCAGATGCGGATTGGGGATCATATTCAGTATGTTGCCCTGCGCATTTTTATTAATGCTTTCGTCGTGGGAAACACAACCAGTCATGTAATAACTAAAAGAGATGAAATCTACGGTATGTTTTAAATCTTCTGCGTCACTTTCAGTCATCTCAATGGTGATATTGTGGTCGCGGAAGAAACGCTGCATATAGCCGGGATACTGACCACGCGCCTGAACATCACCAAAGAACATCCAGCGCCGGTTCTCTTCCATGGCCTGCAACATATCCTGTGGCTGGCAGGTGAGGGGGTAAACCAGCCCGCCGAGAAGCATATTGCCGATTTTCGCTTCGGGGATCAGGCTATGACAGGCTTTAACTGCCCGCGCACTGGCAACCAGTTGATGATGGATCGCCTGATAAACTTCCGCCTCGCCACTCTCTTCTGCCAGCCCCACGCCCGTGAATGGCGCGTGTAACGACATATTGATTTCATTAAACGTCAGCCATAACGCTACTTTATGTTGGTAGCGGGTAAAGACCGTGCGGGCGTAATGCTCGAAGTGATCGATGACCGCCCGATTAGCCCAACCGCCGTAGTTTTTCACCAGCCCATATGGCATTTCGTAATGGGATAACGTTACCAGCGGCTTGATCCCCGCCTGCGCCATTTCATCAAACAGCCGATCGTAAAACGCTAACCCCGCTTCATTCGGTTCGGCTTCGTCGCCCTGAGGGAAAATTCGCGCCCAGGCAATGGAAATACGCAGACAGGTGAAGCCCATCTCGGCAAATAACGCGATATCTTCCGGGTAACGGTGATAAAAATCGATGGCGACATCTTTGATATTCTCTTTCCCCAGGATGCGCGGTTCCATTTTTCCCATTACGCCATGAGGCTGTAAATCTGAGGTCGTGATCCCTTTGCCATCTTCCTGCCAGGCACCTTCCACCTGATTGGCAGCTGTTGCGCCACCCCAAAGAAATGTTTCTGGAAATGCTTTCATAATTAACTCCTTTTATCGTTAGCGAATGATGGATAACAGCGGTTCACCTGCGCTTATCTGCGCCGTGCCGTGGGGTAATACGTCCGTAAAATCATCGCTATTACTGATTAATACCGGCGTCGTCAGATCAAATCCGGCCTCGCGAATAGCAGGGATATCAAAAGAAATCAGCCGATCGCCTGTTTTGACCTTGTCACCCACGTTGACGTGAGCGGAAAAGAATTTGCCGTCCAGTTTTACGGTGTCGATACCGACATGAATCAGGATCTCCACACCATCATCTGACTCAATGCCGATGGCGTGTAATGTGGCGAACAACGAAGCAATTCGACCCGCCACCGGAGAGTGCACTTCACCAACTGAGGGCAGAATGGCAACACCTTTACCCAACAGGCCGCTGGCAAACGTGGTATCAGCGACGTGAATGAGCGGCACAATCTCTCCCGTCATCGGTGAACAGATACCGCCCTGCTCAGGTGGTGTAATAACCTCTGGTGTTTTCTCTTGCGGGGCACCCTGCGCTGGCTGACGTTTAGCGGTGATGAAATGAAGCATCACCGTACCGACAAATGCGCAACCGATGGCAATGACACCGCCAATAACGCTGGCCCAGACGGTGAAATCAATTCCCGTTGACGGGATGGTTTGCATGAAGGTGAAAATACTTGGCAAACCAAAGGAGTACACTTTCGTTTGCGCGTAGCCAATGATGGTGGCCCCCAAAGCCCCACTGATACAGGCGATAACAAAGGGGTACTTACGCGGCAGATTAACGCCATATACCGCTGGTTCGGTGATACCAAACAGGCCCGTCAACGCCGCTGATCCCGCCACCACTTTTTTCTGCGCATCGCGTTCGCAGAGGAAGACGCCGAGCGCCGCCCCGACCTGCGCCATAATGGCGGGCATTAACAGCGGGATCATGGTGTCGTAGCCCAGCACGGTGAAGTTATTGATACACAGCGGCACCAGGCCCCAGTGCAGTCCGAACATGACGAAGATTTGCCAGAAGCCGCCCATTACCGCGCCCGCAAATGCAGGAACCGCCTGATAAAGCCAGAGATAACCGGCGGCAATCAGTTCGCTTATCCAGGTTGATAGCGGCCCCACCAGCAGAAAGGTGACGGGTGTGATAACCATCAGACATAGCAATGGTGTGAAGAAATTTTTGATTGCCGACGGTAACCACGCATTAAGTCGGCGTTCCAGAATGCTGCACAACCAGGCAGAAAAAATAATGGGAATAACCGATGACGAGTAATTCAACAATGTGACCGGAATACCCAGGAAATCCAGCCCCAGCTCATCCGCTTTTTGCCCGTTCTCGAAAGCAGTCAGAATTAATGGATGCACTAACGCTCCACCAATCACCATGGCAGTAAATGGATTACCGCCGAAGCGTTTCCCCGCGGTGTATCCCAGGATTATCGGGAAGAACCAAAACAAGGCATCACTGGCGCTGAATAAAATTAAATAAGTACCACTTTGTTCGGTCGTCCACTGAAAAGTGAGCGCCAGAGCCAGCATACCTTTCAGGATCCCGGTTGCCGCCATCAAACCGATCAGAGGCGTAAAAATACCTGAAATAACATAAACAAAGCGGTTTAGCAGATTACCTTTCTCATCATTTTCCGGTGCCTGTTGCGCTTTTTCGCCAAGGCCTGCCACGCTGTTGACCGCCAGGAAGACATCGGCCACATGGTTACCTATGACCACCTGAAACTGGCCACCGCTTTCCACCACCATAATAATACCGGGGGTGTTTTTCAGTACCTCAGCTTGCGCTTTGCTTTCATCCTTTAACTTAAAACGTAATCGCGTTGCGCAATGCATCAGACTCACAATGTTATCTGCGCCCCCGACTCCTGCGACTATTTTTCTGGCTAACTCCGTCATAACTTGCCCTCTACCGCTTTGCGGCAAAACTCCAAAAAAAAACCTGAAAAAAACGGCCTGACGTGAATCAAGCAATTTTTTTCAGGTTTTGCCCGCTTAGTGCGGTAACAATCCTTTACTCAGTAATAATATTTCAGTGTTCTTTGCGCACGCGCTCTATATTTATGGCTAAAAACATAATCTCTGCGGGTGAAATTTTACGTTGATACTGCAAACCAATAAAAATGGCGATCCGTTCCGCACATTGCCATGCTTGCGGGTAATTTTGTTTTACTGCTTGTTGTAATGATTCATCACTATCGTTAATTGAAGCATGTTCAAGAATACGCCAGGATAAAAACTTCAGATGTGTAACCAGTCGCTGATAACTCAAGCTTTCTTCCTGGTAATTAAGGCTGAACTGAAATTTTATTAATTGCAGCATTTCGCGCATTAACTGCGTGACACCTGCAACATCCTCCATATTTCCGCTCATTTGGGCACTGACCAGATGCATGGCAATAAAGCCCACTTCATCTTTCGGTAACTGCACGCCCAACCGTTTATCAATAATGGTTAACGCTTCTTCCCCTAGCTGGAACTCTTTCGGGTAAAGCCGCTGGATATCCCACAGCAACGGGTTGGGCAGCAACACGTTTTGCTGAAAGCGTTTAATCGCAAACTGGCAATGGTCAGTTAGCGAGATATAAATACTGTCCTGTAATTTTCCCAAGCGCTCCTGCGCTAAAGAGATAATACGATCACAGGTTGCCATCACCTCAAGAGGAATATGACTTAAGAGTTCGCTTAATCGCCCGTTCAGTTCATGACTGCTCAAGGCATACTCTTTTTCTATTCCACTTGAGTTAATTCTTTCGCCAGCGCGTTTTTGAAAGCCAATTCCTCGCCCCATGACGACTTTTTCCCGCTGTTGATCATCAATAACCACCACAACATTATTGTTGAGAATTTTGGTGATTTGCATGTTCATAGCAAGGACCTTTTTTATAAACAAAAAAACCCGACTTCACCAGTATTCTCTGGTTATGTCAGGTTTTGCCTGCGAATGCAGTAACAATCCAGTCATTTATTAATGGTTTTTATAACGAACATCCAGGTTCGGAAATTAATTTAATTGCGTGCAGAGAAAATAGCAATGCGCTACTGATAAAAATATGACCATGCTCGCAGTTATTAACTTTGTGTAATTTTAGGAATTTATAAAGTTATATATAACAAATCCCAATAATTAAGTTATTGGGATTTGTCTGGTGAATTATTTGTCGCTATCTTTTCCCGCCAGCAGTTTATCCAGCTCATCACCGCCTACATGACGGAAATCCTGCCCCTTCACGTAGTAGAAGATAAACTCACAAATATTCTGGCAGCGGTCGCCAATACGTTCGATAGAACGCGCGCAGAACAGCGCAGTAAGTACGCTCGGAATGGTACGCGAATCTTCCATCATGTAGGTCATCAGTTGACGAACAATACCTTCGTATTCCTGATCGACTTTTTTATCTTCACGATAAATACGTACCGCTTCGTCAATGTCCATCCGCGCGAACGCGTCCAGCACGTCGTGCAGCATCTGGATGGTATGACGGCCCAGCGACTCCAGACTTACCAGCAACGGCTGATGCTGCTGGGAGAATTTCTCCAGCGCAGTACGGCAGATTTTGTCCGCCACGTCGCCAATACGCTCCAGCTCGGCAATGGTTTTACTGATCACCATAACCAGTCGCAGGTCGCTCGCCGTCGGCTGACGTTTGGCGATAATGCGCACGCAGGCTTCATCGATCGCCACTTCCATCATGTTGACGTTCTTGTCGCCTTCGATCACGCGCTTCGCCAGATCGCTGTCCTGGTTATGCATCGCGGTGATTGCATCAGAAAGCTGCTGCTCCACCATGCCGCCCATGGTCATCACCTGCGTGCGGATACTTTCCAGTTCGGCGTTGAACTGGCCGGAAATATGTTTATTAAGATTGAGACTGTCCATAACGCACTCCTGAATCAACCGTAACGACCGGTGATGTAGTCTTCTGTTTGTTTCTTCGCTGGCTTGGTGAACAGATCGTCCGTGTTGCTGAACTCAATCAATTCGCCCAGGTACATAAACGCCGTGTGGTCGGAACAACGCGCAGCCTGCTGCATGTTGTGGGTGACGATCACCACGGTGTAATCCTGCTTCAGTTCGGTGATCAGCTCTTCAATACGCCCGGTAGAGATAGGGTCGAGCGCCGAACACGGTTCGTCGAGCAGCAGCACTTCCGGGCGAATGGCGATACCACGCGCAATACACAGACGCTGTTGCTGACCACCAGAGAGAGAGTAACCGCTCTGGTGCAATTTATCTTTGGTTTCGTTCCACAATGCGGCTTTGGTCAATGCCCACTGCACGCGCTCGTCCATGTCGGCACGGGAGAGCTTCTCAAACAGACGAACGCCAAAAGCGATGTTGTCGTAGATGGACATCGGAAACGGCGTCGGTTTCTGGAACACCATGCCCACTTTCGCACGCAGCAGGGCGATATCCTGAGAGTTGGTCAGGATGTTGTCGCCATCAAGCAGAATTTCACCTTCCGCACGCTGCTCCGGGTACAGTTCAAACATTTTGTTGAAGGTACGCAGCAGCGTCGATTTACCGCAGCCGGACGGCCCGATAAACGCCGTTACCTGGTTTTTAGCGATATCCAGGTTGATGTTTTTCAGGGCATGGAATTTGCCGTAGTAGAAGTTCAAATTACGAACCTGAATTTTACTCGGGGCAGTTTCAACCATACTCATTGCAATCTTTTCCTCATCGTGCCTGATGCACTTCGCTAATCAGGCTTACCGTAGGCCGGATCAGGCGTTCACGCCGCATCCGGCAAAGTGTTAACCGTGTTTATTCTTCGCAAAAACAACGCGCGCCAGAATGTTCAGCAGCAGTACGCACAGGGTAATGATCAATACCCCGGCCCAGGCCAGTTGCTGCCATTCCGCAAACGGACTCATCGCAAACTTAAAGATCGTCACCGGCAGGTTGGCGATCGGCTGCATCATGTCCGTGCTCCAGAACTGGTTGGAGAGCGCGGTAAACAGCAGCGGCGCGGTTTCACCGGCAATACGGGCAATCGCCAGCAAGATACCGGTCATGATCCCGGACACCGACGCTTTCAGCGTAATCGCGGAGATCATCTTCCACTTCGGTGTACCCAGCGCATAAGCCGCTTCACGCAGGCTGTCCGGCACCAGTTTCAGCATGTTCTCGGTGGTGCGGATAACAATCGGCACCTGCAACAGCGCCAGCGCAATTACGCCCGCCCAGCCGGAGAAGTGCTCCATCTGTGCCACCACGATGGTGTAGACAAACAGACCAACCACAATCGACGGCGCGGAGAGCAGAATGTCGTTAATGAAGCGAATCACTTCTGCCAGCCAGGATTTACGACCATATTCCGCCAGATAAATCCCCGCCATAATGCCCAGCGGCGTACCGAATACCGTGGCCCACAAAATTAACAGCCCGCTACCCGCCAGGGCGTTCGCCAGACCACCACCTTCCGTATTGGGCGGCGGCGTCATTTCAGTGAACAGCGCCAGCGACATACCGTCGATACCGCGAGTGATGGTGGACATTAAAATCCAGATCAGCCAGAACAGGCCGAAGGCCATCGTCGCCATCGAGAGCGTCAGCGCAATACGGTTTTTGAGGCGGCGACGCGCCTGCATTTTGCGGCGAGATTCAGCCAGCGCCGCAGTGGTTTGCATTTCAACCATAGCCATTAGCGTGCCCCCTCATTCTTAGCCAGGCGCATAATCATAAACTTCGATGCGGCGAGGACGATGAAGGTAATCACAAACAGGATCAGGCCCAGTTCCATCAGTGCGGCAACGTGCAGACCGGATTCCGCTTCCGCAAATTCGTTCGCCAGCGCAGAGGTGATACTGTTGCCCGGCATATACAGCGAGGCGCTGTCGAGCTGGTAGGTGTTACCGATGATAAAGGTCACCGCCATGGTTTCACCGAGCGCGCGGCCCAGCCCCAGCATGATGCCGCCGATAACACCATTTTTGGTGAACGGAAGAACGATACGCCAGATAACTTCCCAGGTGGTGCAGCCAATACCGTAGGCCGACTCTTTCATCATCACCGGGGTTTGTTCGAACACATCACGCATTACCGCCGCAATGTACGGAATAATCATGATGGCGAGGATCACGCCTGCCGCGAGGATACCGATACCAAATGCGGGGCCAGAGAACAGCGCGCCAACAATCGGGATATTCGACATGATATTGCCGACCGGCTCCTGAAAGTAAACGGCGAACAGCGGCGCAAAGATAAACAGGCCCCACATGCCGTAAACGATACTTGGAATGGCTGCCAGCAGCTCAATGGCGATACCCAGCGGGCGTTTCAGCCAGCCAGGCGCAAGCTCAGTCAGGAACAGGGCGATACCGAAACTCACCGGGACGGCGATCAGCAGCGCGATAAACGAAGTCACCAACGTACCGTAGATCGGCACCAGCGCCCCGTAGATATCGTTCGGTGCATCCCACTCTTTGGTCCATAGGAAAGCCAGACCAAATTTCTGAATGCTCGGCCAGGAGGAGATGATCAGAGAGACAATAATGCCACCCAACATCAATAGCACAATCAGCGCCGCCAGTTTTACCAGCACGCTGAAAATTATGTCGCCCTTTTTACCCGGTGGGTTAAAAGCAGGCTTGGTTGCAGCCATAAGTTACTCTTCAGTTAAACGCGTTTACAAAGTCATTTTGTAATGCCGGATGCGGCGTAAAACACCGTACCCGGCCTGGAGTTTTATTAGTACAGCGGCTTACCGCTACTGTCTTTAATATTGGTCTTCCACGCAGCGCGAACCTGTTCAACTACACTATCCGGCAGGCTGGCGTAATCCAGGTCGTTCGCCTGTTTAGCCCCGGTTTTGTACGCCCAGTCGAAGAATTTCAGCACTTCTGTGCCTTGTTCTGGTTTCTTCTGATCTTTGTGGATCAGAATGAACGTGGTAGAGGTAATAGGCCATGCATCTTCGCCTTTCTGGTTGGTCAGATCCTGAGCGAAGGTTTTGCTCCAGTCTGCACCTTTTGCTGCATTAGCGAAGTTTTCTTCGGTCGGACTAACCGGTTTACCATCAGCGGAGATCAGTTTGGTGTACGCCAGGTTGTTCTGCTTCGCGTAAGCATATTCAACATAACCAATTGCACCCGGCAGACGCTGAACGAACGCGGCGATACCGTCGTTACCTTTACCGCCCAGACCGATCGGCCATTTTACGGTAGAGCCAGTACCAACGTTGTTTTTCCACTCTTCGTTCACTTTCGCCAGGTAGCTGGTGAAGACGAAGGAAGTCCCGGAGCCATCTGCGCGGCGTACTACAGCAATGTTTTGTGAAGGCAGTTTCAGACCCGGATTCAGTTTGGCGATGGCTTCATCATCCCACTTCTTGATTTTGCCCAGGTAGATGTCGCCGAGGGTTTTACCATCCAGCACCAGTTCGCCAGACTTCAGCCCTGGAATGTTAACCGCCAGCACCACGCCGCCAATCACGGTCGGGAACTGGAACAGACCTTCCTGAGCCAGTTTTTCGTCAGACAGCGGCGCGTCAGAGGCACCAAAATCAACGGTATTAGCGATAATCTGTTTTACGCCACCGGAAGAACCGATACCCTGGTAGTTAACTTTATTACCGGTTTCTTTCTGGTAAGTGTCAGCCCATTTGGCATACACCGGCGCAGGGAAGGTTGCACCTGCACCTGTCAGGCTTGCTTCTGCAAACACAGAGAAAGCGCTCATCGATAAGGTCGCGGCGACAACAGTTGCGACGGTGGTACGCATAACTTTCATAATGTCTCCTGGGAGGATTCATAAAGCATTGTTTGTTGGCTACGAGAAGCAAAATAGGACAAACAGGTGACAGTTATATGTAAGGAATATGACATTTTTATGACAGAAAGGAATTACCAAATAACTTACTGATTTTAAATGTGAAGATGAAAATCCCACATGTCATCTTTTTGTCATGATGCATTTAAAAGTGATAAAGAAATGGGTGAGATGACAACGATGTGATGAACAATCGTTGTCAGACCTATTAGCGCACAATCTCAACAGTTATCGTCGCTGTTGCAGTAAATTGCCCCGGGGATGGGCGAGCTCCAGTAAGGCTCGCAGGAGCAGCTGAAAAAGTTACACTACCTGATTTTTCACCATACACTGTTGATTTACCCATGTCTGTTGGCAACTCACCACCGTTCACTTTGATTTCCTTATTATTTTTGTCGTAAATTTTTATCCCCACGTTAGAGTTTGAAGTTACGACCATTGAATTGTCCGTATTGGGTTCGGTAGCATAAAAAGACGTACTGATATCATCGGTATTCAGTATCCCCAGGTTTTCACACTCAATAGTGACCGTTTTAGTAATTTTATGTGTTGTTACCGCACTTCCAACAACAGATGAAAAATCTGCAGCTGGTATTTCTTTAAAATCAAAATAAACTGGCTGTAAATTATTTATTTCGCAACTTTGCGGAGCTGTAATATCGCCCCGAATATAAACATCAGCCATCGGCTGTGAGTAATCCACCGGGGTGTCACGGCTAATTGTTCCATACAATGTCACTATCTTTGTTTCAGGAATAATCAATTTTCCTGCAAATGTCTTCTTGATATAAAAATATACTATCGCTTTAGCCCCACTAGATATACTTAAAGGTTCAATGCGGTTGCAATTGTACTTTGTATTACCAGACGGGTTGTTAGCATGATATTCAAAAGGTGCATTCACATACCCAACCCCAAGAATATCTATAGCAATCCCAACATCAAGGTTCGGATTAAGATCATAATAATTAATATTAGAGTGAACCCCAGCATAAGTTAATGCCTGGTTTATTTTTGACGTATAATAGATATAGGGGAATTCTCCTACGTTACCAGTATCACAATGACAGCGTCCAGGATATGAGGATCCATTAGTTACAGTGGTGTTAAATGTCGTTCCAACCTTATTTTCGTTCGCGGTAATAAGATATCCCGAGAAATCAAGCGTACTGTGAAATACGCCATTATCAGGGGTACAGATACCTTTAGGAGCTGCAAGTGCTACACTACTTAACGAGAGCATAAACACAGCAAAGCACCACTGTTTGATATACTTGTTCATAAAAATCCTTTTAATGACATGTCACACCCTGTTCAATTAATCCGCTCTCACTTTCTGGTGTCGAAAGTGAATAATTGAAGATGCATTTTGTTGAGGCGTTTTCTCCCCAGGATAACGTAACCTGTCCTTTTTCTGGTAGACCAGAAAGATAAAGTTCGCCACGGTCACCGACAATTCCTGAATCTGCCAAACTTGCATCTTGTATCGCAGCAATGGCTCCAAAAGGTACCGGTTTACCATTTGCATTTAACACTCTGAAGAGAACGCGATAACCCACATGAGTCACAAACTCCGCTTTAACCACTGCACCACGCGTGGGAACCATCGTAACGACGGTATTATCAAGTTCTATATTCGACTTCGAGAAATAGTTATCGCTGATTGCTACCCGATTTTCATCATAAGGGTTTAGCTGTGTCTTGACCGTATAGCCGCGCCAGTCCGTCGCAGCACCGCGCATATTATCTATTTCTAACCCGGCGGCCCCAGGTGCTTTAACAAGAGCAATAGTTTCACCTAACTCCTGACTTAACGTTACCCCTTCGCTGTGTGCCAGAATTCCCCCTCTGATACCATAATTCAGCCTCTGGGAATTTTGGCTGTAGTTATAGCTGCCGTTCACCGTGCCATAAGAGCCATCATAGGTCAGGGACATATTACCGCCAACCTCATCATCATGACTGTTATAGGACTGCATTAAATTCCATGAAAGGTTATTTCTTTCCAGCGCCGTACCGCTGAGTCCGAGTTGATGTGAGCTACCGGAATTATCGTTTTGCGAAACAGAATAGGTGGCGTAACTATTACCCCACCAGCCCGATAAAGGAACAGATAAAGAGAGCATGTAGATCTGCTCACTGGTGTTATCACTGGCATGGTTGTTCCCCGTCCCCTGTCTGGCAGTATTGGAATAACTCCAGGAGACGTTCCACGAGAGACGCTTCCAGCTACTGCTGTAGCCAAATTGCATTAATCGTTCGACATCATCGGTATGCCAGTATTGTTGCCGGCTTAATGTCAGGTATAAATTGCCATAATCTCTCCCCAACGACTGCGTTAGCGTTCCCTCCACGCGACTACGTCGGTTACCTGTTTCCCAAAAGTCTTCAGGGCTGTTGCGCCGCGATGCCCACTCATTGAGGGTATAGTAGCCCTCGGTGGAGTAACGATAGCCAACCAGGCGCAAGCTAGTGTCTGTGTCGTCAAATCGTTTTGAATAGAGAAAGCGATATGACTGACCCGTTTCTGTATCATCATGGCTAAAATTCGCACGAGCATGTGTCACATCGAAAGAAATTGCGCCCAAAGCGCCAAGATCTTTACCGACACCCAGAGCTGCAGAACCATAATTTTCAGCAGCCTGCATACCTCCATATAAAGTGATCCCGTGGGAAAAACCATGAAGTATTTGCGCCTGAAGGACGTCCGGTGTAAATCCGTCTTCATCGCGCAATTCACCCACGCTGACATCAACATCTGTCTGACCTTCACGTTTAAGAATCGCCAATGAAGCATAAGGTTGGGTGAATCGTTGTTCGCTACCGTCTTCTTCTTTGATGGTTACGTCCAAATCGCCACCTGTACTGGCGGTGTTGAGATCGGTGATCTCAAAAGCACCTTGTGGAACGGCAGACTGATAAATCACGTAGCCATTCTGCCGAATGATGACGGTGGCGTTGGACTTTGCAATCCCACGAACCACAGGAGCAAAGCCATTCTGGCTGGCGGGTAGCATATCGTTATCAGTATACAAACGCGCGCCGCGAATTTGCGTACTGTCGAAAATATCGCTCGCCGTCCACGTATCACCAATCATAATCTGGCTTCTTAACGCGGCAATATCGCGCTGTATCCAGGTACTAATGGAGTTGTATTCCGCACGGCCATCGCTGGTGTTTAAAGTACTGTAATTACGTAGCCGCCACGGTCCAATATTCAGTCCATTGCGCAGATTGAGATAACTGGTATCTGTCTCTTGTGAACCATAATCTGAACGTAGTGTATGTGAACCAGAAAAATCGTAGTTGATGGTGAGCGCGTTAATCCCCTCATCCCAACGCGTGGGGCTGATGTAATCATAAGCCATCGCGTCCATGTAGATTTGGGGAATGGATATATTCAGCTGCAATTTATCACTGTCAAACTGCCAGGATGAGCCTTCAATACGTGGAGCAGGATCGAGGCAAACCGTCTCATCCACATCATTGAACGATTTGAGCGCATCAACTTTTATGCCAAAGGAGGACAGTGTTTTTTTAATGGCAATAAAGCAAGCGTGCAGATCAGCATCTGGATTATCCTGAACAAATGTCACATCCTGACGTTCAAACATTTTACCGTTGATAAAAATATCAACGCTATAAACACCTGGGGGCATCAGGTTTGCCCGATTAAACTGGCGAATATCGACTCCGGATTGATGGTCGATTTCCAGAAGCGCCGGATTGAATACACTGACCTCGGCCATCAGGTTTTGCGAGAAAATCAGACACGTCCCTGCCGTGAGGCCAACCACTATTCTGGTCGTCATCATAATACGCCTATCCTTATCCCTTGCTTACAGCGTCATTTTTATCGGGTCACTGACTGCGCCGTAATCATTAATAAATCGCCAGGTCATTTGGCCTCCCGCAGAATTAGCAGGTAAAGGTAACGTGAGCGTTTCAAAAGGACGGATCATATTGAGGGGCACATCATGGCCATCAACGATGACATCCATCACACTGATATGAATTGGGTTGGGATTCTCTGCTATCAGATTTCGCCCTTCCCGGCGCCATTTCACTTTCGGCGCAGCATCTTCGGGAATAAGGCGGATATTTGCTGGTCGCCAGAACAGCTTGATACGCGTTTTTACTGCTATTTCCAGCGAGTTCGTCGCTTTGTTGCTCGCTGATGGCGGAATATTTTTAATATTCAGCCAGAAGACTGACTCGCGATCATCAGGCAATGACACACCTTTGGTGTGAATAATGCGTAATATTTTTTCTTGCGAAGGTTCTAATCGTGATACTGGCGGAATAACGGTAAACGGCGCTTTGCTTTTATCCTCTTTATTAAATGGATCTACCCAAGCCTGGATGAGATAAGGTATTTTTTCTTCTTTGCTAAATACAGAAATAGATTTATCAGCATTATTACTTAAGTAAACCACCCGCGTACCACCAATGACAACGCCTGCATAAGTTAATGCTGGTTGGCCTAAAAAAACGCTGAGTATAATCGCGGTAAATAACTTACATGAAACTGTTGTTTTAAAGAGCCTGATTAAACAACTTTTTCTGGACATAACGACTCCCTGGCCAAAGCCAACTGAATAAAAAGGCCCTTGATAAATTATTTCTTATATTCGACAGTAAATTGTGAATCCGCGTTCGCCGTACCAGCCGTTACGGTCGCATTGGTTGCCACATAGCGTGCAATAAACTTCATTTCAGCCTTGCCTTCAGCATCGATAGCGGTATAAGCAGAGTCGTTATAAAGTTTAACCTGCGAATTATCGGACTGGTTAAAAATACGAATACCAACGCCGGTTGCCGCAATCGCTTGTCCTGTACCGGTAAAATCACCAGGGTTGCCTGCTGTAAGCGGCGTACCCACTTTCAGGTCGCCGTCGCCGCCAGGCGCTTCTGTACCATCAAAACGAACGGCTGCTTGAGTGTACGTTGCCGGGCAATTTTCAAGTTTAATACTGAACTTCTGTGGCGACGCCAGACTACCTACACCTGAAAATGCATTTTTACTGACTTTACCCAGTGGGACAATTTGATCGGCTGTATCGGAGGTAACTTCACAAGTAGTGTCGACAATTTCACCGACGAAGTGAACAACACCATCTTCTGCCAGTGCATGCCCGGCCAGCATTAGAGATGCCAGAGTGAATGCACCGCCTATAATATTACGCTTCATAAAAACTCCATTGATATAATATATCCTTTACCATGAATCATCACTTATATTAATAAGTGTATTTTTGATTCAAAGGAATAGTACACCAAAGAGACGGCTTTATCTAAAAATAATATTAATTACGCAAAAA
>NZ_CAOLGM010000009.1:0-57614 GCF_948475835.1 uncultured Escherichia sp.
TTATGAATGGTTAAAGTGTATAGGAATTTAATTCAAAAATAGAGTGGTCTTAAGTTTAATACCTCAATGTGTATCACAATATCCACATTCTTTGTAGGGGAGTCTGGAGATTGAGTAGATATTCTTGTTCAGAATGTATCAGCCGATGGTTCTACGATTCTTAAGCCACGAAGAGTTCAGAAAGTGTAACGGCATGTCTGCAAAAGCCAGCATCTTTTGACTATCTGGCAACCGGTAGTGTGTTCTCTCACGCATCATAAAAGCAGCAGGCATAAAAAAACCCGCTTGCGCGGGCTTTTTCACAAAGCTTCAGCAAATTGGCGATTAAGCCAGTTTGTTGATCTGTGCAGTCAGGTTAGCCTTATGACGTGCAGCTTTGTTTTTGTGGATCAGACCTTTAGCAGCCTGACGGTCCACGATCGGTTGCATTTCGTTAAATGCTTTCTGTGCAGCAGCTTTGTCGCCAGCTTCGATAGCTGCGTATACTTTCTTGATGAAAGTACGCATCATAGAGCGACGGCTTGCGTTGTGCTTACGAGCCTTTTCAGACTGAATGGCGCGCTTCTTAGCTGATTTGATATTAGCCAAGGTCCAACTCCCAAATGTGTTCTATATGGACAATTCAAAGGCCGAGGAATATGCCCTTTTAGCCTTCTTTTGTCAATGGATTTGTGCAAATAAGCGCCGTTAATGTGCCGGCACTCGTTACGTAGTGATGGCGCAGGATTCTACCAGCTTGCGGGGTGTGAATACAGCTTTTCCGCGATAAAAATTGCAGCAGGCGGTCACTTTCTTCCCGTGATTTGCGCCATGGCAATGAAAAGCCACTTCTTTCTGATTTCGGTACTCAATCGCCGGTTAACCTTGACCGCTGTACAAGGTATACTCGGACGATTTTCACTGTTTTGAGCCAGACATGAAGCTGATACGCGGCATACATAATCTCAGCCAGGCCCCGCAAGAAGGGTGTGTGCTGACTATTGGTAATTTCGACGGCGTGCATCGCGGTCATCGCGCGCTGTTACAGGGCTTGCAGGAAGAAGGGCGCAAGCGCAACTTACCGGTGATGGTGATGCTTTTTGAACCTCAACCACTGGAACTGTTTGCTACCGATAAAGCCCCGGCACGGCTGACCCGGCTGCGGGAAAAACTGCGTTACCTTGCAGAGTGTGGCGTTGATTACGTGCTGTGCGTGCGTTTCGACAGGCGTTTCGCGGCGTTAACCGCGCAAAATTTCATCAGCGATCTTCTGGTGAAGCATTTGCGCGTAAAATTTCTTGCCGTAGGTGATGATTTCCGCTTTGGCGCTGGTCGTGAAGGCGATTTCTTGTTATTACAGAAAGCTGGCATGGAATACGGCTTCGATATCACCAGTACGCAAACTTTTTGCGAAGGTGGCGTGCGTATCAGCAGCACCGCTGTGCGTCAGGCGCTGGCGGATGACAATCTGGCTCTGGCAGAAAGTTTACTGGGGCACCCGTTTGCCATCTCCGGGCGTGTAGTCCACGGTGATGAATTAGGGCGCACTATAGGTTTCCCGACGGCGAATGTACCGCTACGCCGTCAGGTTTCCCCGGTGAAAGGGGTTTATGCGGTAGAAGTGCTGGGCCTCGGTGAAAAGCCGTTACCCGGCGTGGCAAACATTGGAACACGCCCAACGGTTGCCGGTATTCGCCAGCAGCTGGAAGTGCATTTGTTAGATGTTGCAATGGACCTTTACGGTCGCCATATACAAGTAGTGCTGCGTAAAAAAATACGCAATGAGCAGCGATTTGCGTCGCTGGACGAACTGAAAGCGCAGATTGCGCGTGATGAATTAACCGCCCGCGAATTTTTTGGGCTAACAAAACCGGCTTAAGCCTGTTATGTAATCAAACCGAAACACGGAACCGAGAATCTGATGAGTGACTATAAATCAACCCTGAATTTGCCGGAAACAGGGTTCCCGATGCGTGGCGATCTCGCCAAGCGCGAACCGGGAATGCTGGCGCGTTGGACTGATGATGATCTGTACGGCATCATCCGTGCGGCTAAAAAAGGCAAAAAAACCTTCATTCTGCATGATGGCCCTCCTTATGCGAATGGCAGCATTCATATTGGTCACTCGGTTAACAAGATTCTGAAAGACATTATCGTGAAGTCCAAAGGGCTTTCCGGTTATGACTCGCCGTATGTGCCTGGCTGGGACTGCCACGGTCTGCCGATCGAGCTGAAAGTAGAGCAAGAATACGGTAAGCCGGGTGAGAAATTCACCGCCGCCGAGTTCCGCGCCAAGTGCCGCGAATACGCGGCGACCCAGGTTGACGGTCAACGCAAAGACTTTATCCGTCTGGGCGTGCTGGGCGACTGGTCGCACCCGTACCTGACCATGGACTTCAAAACTGAAGCCAACATCATCCGCGCGCTGGGCAAAATCATCGGCAACGGTCACCTGCACAAAGGCGCGAAGCCAGTTCACTGGTGCGTTGACTGCCGTTCTGCGCTGGCGGAAGCGGAAGTTGAGTATTACGACAAAACTTCTCCGTCCATCGACGTTGCTTTTCAGGCGGTCGATCAGGATGCACTGAAAGCAAAATTTGCCGTAAGCAACGTTAACGGCCCAATCTCGCTGGTGATCTGGACCACTACGCCGTGGACTCTGCCTGCGAACCGCGCAATCTCTATTGCACCTGATTTCGACTATGCGCTGGTGCAGATCGACGGTCAGGCCGTGATTCTGGCGAAAGATCTGGTTGAAAGCGTAATGCAGCGTATCGGCGTGACCGATTACACCATTCTCGGCACGGTAAAAGGTGCGGAGCTTGAGTTGCTGCGCTTTACCCATCCGTTTATGGGCTTCGACGTTCCGGCAATCCTCGGCGATCACGTTACCCTGGATGCCGGTACCGGTGCCGTTCACACCGCGCCTGGCCACGGCCCGGACGACTATGTGATCGGTCAGAAATACGGCCTGGAAACCGCTAACCCGGTTGGCCCGGACGGCACTTATCTGCCGGGCACTTATCCGACGCTGGATGGCGTGAACGTCTTCAAAGCGAACGACATCGTCGTTGCGCTGCTGCAGGAAAAAGGCGCGCTGCTGCACGTTGAGAAAATGCAGCACAGCTATCCGTGCTGCTGGCGTCACAAAACGCCGATCATCTTCCGCGCGACGCCGCAGTGGTTCGTCAGCATGGATCAGAAAGGTCTGCGTGCGCAGTCACTGAAAGAGATCAAAGGCGTGCAGTGGATCCCGGACTGGGGCCAGGCGCGTATCGAGTCGATGGTTGCTAACCGTCCTGACTGGTGTATCTCCCGTCAGCGCACCTGGGGCGTACCGATGTCACTGTTCGTGCACAAAGACACGGAAGAGCTGCATCCGCGTACTCTCGAACTAATGGAAGAAGTGGCAAAACGCGTTGAAGTTGACGGCATCCAGGCGTGGTGGGATCTTGATGCGAAAGAGATCCTCGGCGATGAAGCTGATCAGTACGTGAAAGTGCCGGACACATTGGATGTATGGTTTGACTCCGGATCTACCCACTCTTCTGTTGTTGACGTGCGTCCGGAATTTGCCGGTCACGCAGCGGACATGTATCTGGAAGGTTCTGACCAGCACCGTGGTTGGTTCATGTCTTCCCTGATGATCTCCACCGCGATGAAAGGCAAAGCGCCGTATCGTCAGGTACTGACCCACGGCTTTACCGTGGATGGTCAGGGTCGCAAGATGTCTAAATCCATCGGCAACACCGTTTCGCCGCAGGATGTGATGAACAAACTGGGCGCGGATATTCTGCGTCTGTGGGTGGCATCAACTGACTACACCGGTGAAATGGCCGTTTCTGATGAGATCCTGAAACGTGCTGCCGACAGCTATCGTCGTATCCGTAACACCGCGCGCTTCCTGCTGGCAAACCTGAACGGTTTTGATCCGGCAAAAGATATGGTGAAACCGGAAGAGATGGTGGTACTGGATCGCTGGGCCGTAGGTTGTGCGAAAGCGGCACAGGAAGACATCCTCAAGGCGTACGAAGCATACGATTTCCACGAAGTGGTACAGCGTCTGATGCGCTTCTGCTCCGTTGAGATGGGTTCCTTCTACCTCGACATCATCAAAGACCGTCAGTACACCGCCAAAGCGGACAGTGTGGCGCGTCGTAGCTGCCAGACTGCGCTGTATCACATCGCAGAAGCGCTGGTGCGCTGGATGGCACCAATCCTCTCCTTCACCGCTGATGAAGTGTGGGGCTACCTGCCGGGCGAACGTGAAAAATACGTCTTTACCGGTGAGTGGTACGAAGGCCTGTTTGGTCTGGCAGACAGTGAAGCGATGAACGATGCGTTCTGGGACGAGCTGTTGAAAGTGCGTGGCGAAGTGAACAAAGTCATTGAGCAAGCGCGTGCCGACAAGAAAGTGGGTGGCTCGCTGGAAGCGGCAGTAACCTTGTATGCAGAACCGGAACTGTCGGCGAAACTGACCGCGCTGGGCGATGAATTACGATTTGTCCTGTTGACCTCCGGCGCTACCGTTGCAGACTATAACGACGCACCTGCTGATGCTCAGCAGAGCGAAGTACTCAAAGGGCTGAAAGTCGCGTTGAGTAAAGCCGAAGGTGAGAAGTGCCCACGCTGCTGGCACTACACCCAGGATGTCGGCAAGGTGGCGGAACACGCAGAAATCTGCGGCCGCTGTGTCAGCAACGTCGCCGGTGACGGTGAAAAACGTAAGTTTGCCTGATGAGTCAATCGATCTGTTCAACAGGGCTACGCTGGCTGTGGCTGGTGGTAGTCGTGCTGATTATCGATCTGGGCAGCAAATACCTGATCCTCCAGAACTTTGCTCTGGGGGATACGGTCCCGCTGTTCCCGTCGCTTAATCTGCATTATGCGCGTAACTATGGCGCGGCGTTTAGTTTCCTTGCCGATAGCGGCGGCTGGCAGCGTTGGTTCTTTGCCGGTATTGCGATTGGTATTAGCGTGATCCTGGCAGTGATGATGTATCGCTCGAAGGCCACGCAGAAGCTAAACAATATCGCTTATGCGCTGATTATTGGCGGCGCGCTGGGCAACCTGTTCGACCGCCTGTGGCACGGCTTCGTTGTCGATATGATCGACTTCTACGTCGGCGACTGGCACTTCGCCACCTTCAACCTTGCCGATACTGCCATTTGTGTCGGTGCGGCACTGATTGTGCTGGAAGGTTTTTTGCCTTCTAAAGCGAAAAAACAATAATAAACCCTGCCGGATAAGGCCTACAGATTGCTGCGAAATCGTAGGCCGCATCCGGCAAAAATCCTCAAAATATAAGAGCAAACCTGCATGTCTGAA
Organism: uncultured Escherichia sp.; assembly: GCF_948475835.1. Lineage (NCBI taxonomy): Bacteria > Pseudomonadati > Pseudomonadota > Gammaproteobacteria > Enterobacterales > Enterobacteriaceae > Escherichia > uncultured Escherichia sp. The sequence continues at coordinate 5,308 of NZ_CAOLGM010000009.1, forward strand.
TCTGTACAGAGCAATAGCGCCGTCCTGGTGCACTTCACGCTAAAACTCGACGATGGCACCACCGCCGAGTCTACCCGCAACAACGGTAAACCGGCGCTGTTCCGCCTGGGTGATGCTTCTCTTTCTGAAGGGCTGGAGCAACACCTGTTGGGGCTGAAAGTGGGCGATAAAACCACCTTCTCGTTGGAGCCAGATGCGGCGTTTGGCGTGCCGTCACCGGACCTGATTCAGTACTTCTCCCGCCGTGAATTTATGGATGCAGGCGAGCCAGAAATTGGCGCAATCATGCTTTTTACCGCAATGGATGGCAGTGAGATGCCTGGCGTGATCCGCGAAATTAACGGCGACTCCATTACCGTTGATTTCAACCATCCGCTGGCCGGGCAGACCGTTCATTTTGATATTGAAGTGCTGGAAATCGATCCGGCACTGGAGGCGTAACATGCAGATCCTGTTGGCCAACCCGCGTGGTTTTTGTGCCGGGGTAGACCGCGCTATCAGCATTGTTGAAAACGCGCTGGCCATTTACGGCGCACCGATATATGTCCGTCACGAAGTGGTACATAACCGCTATGTGGTCGATAGCTTGCGTGAGCGTGGGGCTATCTTTATTGAGCAGATTAGCGAAGTACCGGACGGCGCGATCCTGATTTTCTCCGCACACGGTGTTTCTCAGGCGGTACGTAACGAAGCAAAAAGTCGCGATTTGACGGTATTTGACGCGACCTGTCCGCTGGTGACCAAAGTGCATATGGAAGTCGCCCGCGCTAGTCGCCGTGGCGAAGAATCTATTCTCATCGGTCACGCCGGGCACCCGGAAGTGGAAGGCACGATGGGTCAGTACAGCAACCCGGAAGGGGGAATGTATCTGGTTGAATCACCAGACGATGTGTGGAAACTGACGGTCAAAAACGAAGAGAAACTCTCCTTTATGACCCAGACCACGCTGTCGGTGGATGACACGTCTGATGTGATCGACGCGCTGCGTAAACGCTTCCCGAAAATTGTCGGTCCGCGCAAAGATGACATCTGCTACGCCACGACTAACCGACAGGAAGCGGTACGTGCCCTGGCCGAACAGGCGGAAGTTGTGCTGGTGGTCGGTTCGAAAAACTCCTCTAACTCCAACCGTCTGGCGGAGCTGGCCCAGCGTATGGGCAAAAGCGCGTTTTTGATTGATGATGCGAAAGATATCCAGGAAGAGTGGGTGAAAGAGGTTAAATGCGTCGGCGTGACTGCGGGCGCATCGGCTCCGGATATTCTGGTGCAGAATGTGGTGGCACGTTTGCAACAGCTGGGCGGTGGTGAAGCCATTCCGCTGGAAGGACGTGAAGAAAACATTGTTTTCGAAGTGCCGAAAGAGCTGCGTGTCGATATTCGTGAAGTCGATTAAGTCATTAGCAGCCTAAGTTATGCGAAAATGCCGGTCTTGTTACCGGCATTTTTTATGGAGAAAACATGCGTTTACCTATCTTCCTCGATACTGACCCCGGCATTGACGATGCCGTCGCCATTGCCGCCGCGATTTTTGCACCCGAACTCGACCTGCAACTGATGACCACCGTCGCGGGTAATGTCTCGGTTGAGAAAACTACCCGCAATGCCCTGCAACTGCTGCATTTCTGGAATGCGGAGATTCCGCTCGCCCAAGGGGCCGCTGTGCCGCTGGTACGCGCACCGCGTGATGCGGCATCTGTGCACGGCGAATCGGGAATGGCTGGCTACGACTTTGTTGAGCACAACCGAAAGCCGCTCGGGATACCGGCGTTTCTGGCGATTCGGGATGCCCTGATGCGTGCACCAGAGCCTGTTACCCTGGTGGCCATTGGCCCGTTAACCAATATTGCGCTGTTACTTTCACAATGCCCGGAATGCAAGCCGTATATTCGCCGTCTGGTGATCATGGGTGGTTCTGCCGGACGCGGCAACTGTACGCCAAACGCCGAGTTTAATATCGCTGCCGATCCAGAAGCGGCTGCCTGTGTCTTCCGTAGCGGAATCGAAATCGTCATGTGCGGTCTGGATGTCACCAATCAGGCAATATTAACCCCTGACTATCTCGCTACTTTGCCGGAGTTGAATCGCACCGGAAAAATGCTTCATGCACTGTTTAGCCACTACCGTAGCGGCAGTATGCAAAGCGGTCTGCGAATGCACGATCTCTGCGCCATCGCCTGGCTGGTGCGCCCGGACTTATTCACCCTCAAGCCGTGTTTTGTCGCGGTAGAAACTCAAGGCGAATTTACCTCAGGCACGACGGTGGTTGATATCGACGGTTGCCTGGGCAAACCAGCCAATGTAAAGGTGGCATTGGATCTGGATGTGAAAGGCTTCCAGCAGTGGGTGGCTGAGGTGCTGGCTCTGGCGTCGTAACCTGTCACATGTTATCGGCATGCAGTCATTCATCGACTCATGCCTTTCACTGATATCCCTCCCTGTTTATCATTAATTTCTAATTATCAGCGTTTTTGGCTGGCGGCGTAGCGATGCGCTGGTTACTCTGAAAACGGTCTATGCAAATTAACAAAAGAGAATAGCTATGCATGATGCAAACATCCGCGTTGCCATCGCGGGAGCCGGGGGGCGTATGGGCCGCCAGTTGATTCAGGCGGCGCTGGCATTAGAAGGCGTGCAGCTGGGCGCGGCGCTGGAGCGCGAAGGATCTTCTTTACTGGGCAGCGACGCCGGTGAGCTGGCTGGTGCAGGGAAAACAGGCGTTACCGTGCAAAGCAGCCTCGATGCGGTAAAAGATGATTTTGATGTGTTTATCGATTTTACCCGTCCGGAAGGTACGCTGAACCATCTCGCTTTTTGTCGCCAGCATGGCAAAGGGATGGTGATCGGCACTACGGGGTTTGACGAAGCCGGTAAACAGGCGATTCGTGACGCCGCCGCCGATATTGCGATTGTCTTTGCCGCCAATTTTAGCGTTGGCGTTAACGTCATGCTTAAGCTGCTGGAGAAAGCAGCCAAAGTGATGGGTGACTACACCGATATCGAAATTATTGAAGCACATCATAGACATAAAGTTGATGCGCCGTCAGGCACCGCACTGGCAATGGGAGAGGCGATCGCCCACGCCCTTGATAAAGATCTGAAAGATTGCGCGGTCTACAGTCGTGAAGGCCACACCGGTGAACGTGTGCCTGGCACCATTGGTTTTGCCACCGTGCGTGCAGGTGACATCGTTGGCGAACATACCGCGATGTTTGCCGATATTGGCGAGCGTCTGGAGATCACCCATAAGGCGTCCAGCCGCATGACATTTGCTAACGGCGCGGTAAGATCGGCTTTGTGGTTGAGTGGTAAGGAAAGTGGTCTTTTTGATATGCGAGATGTGCTTGATCTCAATAGTTTGTAACCACAAAATATTTGTTATGGTGCAAAAATAACACATTTAATTTATTGATTGTAAAGGGCTTTAATTTTTGGCCCTTTTATTTTTAGTGTTATGTTTTTAAATTGTCTATAAGTTCCAAAAATTACATGTTTTGTCTTCGGTTTTTGTTGTTTTAATGTAAATTTTGACCATTTGGTCCACTTTTCCCTACTCGCTTTTATTTCATGCAATCTTCTTGCTGCGCAAGCGTTTTCCAGAACAGGTTATATGATCTTTTTGCCGCTTAATGCCTGTAAAACATGCATGAGCCACAAAATAATATAAAAAATCCCGCCATTAAGTTGACTTTTAGCGCCCATATCTCCAGAATGCCGCCGTTTGCCAGAAATTCGTCGGTAAGCAGATTTGCATTGATTTACGTCATCATTGTGAATTAATATGCAAATAAAGTGAGTGAATATTCTCTGGAGGGTGTTTTGATTAAGTCAGCGCTATTGGTTCTGGAAGACGGAACCCAGTTTCACGGTCGGGCCATAGGGGCAACAGGTTCGGCGGTTGGGGAAGTCGTTTTCAATACTTCAATGACCGGTTATCAAGAAATCCTCACTGATCCTTCCTATTCTCGTCAAATCGTTACTCTTACTTATCCCCATATTGGCAATGTCGGCACTAATGACGCCGATGAAGAATCTTCTCAGGTACATGCACAAGGTCTGGTGATTCGCGACCTGCCGCTGATTGCCAGCAACTTCCGTAATACCGAAGACCTCTCTTCTTACCTGAAGCGCCATAACATCGTGGCGATTGCCGATATCGATACCCGTAAGCTGACACGTTTACTGCGCGAGAAAGGCGCACAGAATGGCTGCATTATCGCAGGCGATAACCCGGATGCGGCGTTGGCGTTAGAAAAAGCCCGCGCGTTCCCAGGTCTGAATGGCATGGATCTGGCAAAAGAAGTGACCACCGCAGAAGCCTATAGCTGGACACAAGGGAGCTGGACGTTGACCGGCGGCCTGCCAGAAGCGAAAAAAGAAGACGAGCTGCCGTTCCACGTCGTGGCTTATGATTTTGGTGCCAAGCGCAACATCCTGCGCATGTTGGTGGACAGAGGCTGTCGCCTGACCATCGTTCCGGCGCAAACTTCTGCGGAAGATGTGCTGAAAATGAATCCAGACGGCATCTTCCTCTCCAACGGTCCTGGCGACCCGGCCCCGTGCGATTACGCCATTACCGCCATCCAGAAATTCCTCGAAACCGATATTCCGGTCTTCGGCATCTGCCTCGGTCATCAGCTGCTGGCGCTGGCGAGCGGTGCGAAGACTGTCAAAATGAAATTTGGTCACCACGGCGGCAACCATCCGGTTAAAGATGTTGAGAAAAACGTGGTGATGATCACCGCCCAGAACCACGGTTTTGCGGTGGACGAAGCAACATTACCAGCAAACCTGCGTGTCACGCATAAATCCCTGTTCGACGGTACGTTACAGGGCATTCATCGCACCGATAAACCGGCGTTCAGCTTCCAGGGGCACCCTGAAGCCAGCCCTGGTCCACACGACGCCGCGCCGTTGTTCGACCACTTTATCGAGTTAATTGAGCAGTACCGTAAAACCGCTAAGTAATCAGGAGTAAAAGAGCCATGCCAAAACGTACAGATATAAAAAGTATCCTGATTCTGGGTGCGGGCCCGATTGTTATCGGTCAGGCGTGTGAGTTTGACTACTCTGGCGCGCAAGCATGTAAAGCCCTGCGCGAAGAGGGTTACCGGGTCATTCTGGTGAACTCCAACCCGGCGACCATCATGACCGACCCGGAAATGGCCGATGCGACCTACATCGAGCCGATTCACTGGGAAGTGGTACGCAAGATTATTGAAAAAGAGCGCCCGGACGCGGTGCTGCCAACGATGGGCGGTCAGACGGCGCTGAACTGCGCGCTGGAGCTGGAGCGTCAGGGCGTGTTGGAAGAGTTCGGCGTGACTATGATTGGTGCGACCGCCGATGCGATTGATAAAGCAGAAGACCGCCGTCGTTTCGACGTAGCGATGAAGAAAATTGGTCTGGAAACCGCGCGTTCCGGTATCGCACACACGATGGAAGAAGCGCTGGCGGTTGCCGCTGACGTGGGCTTCCCGTGCATTATTCGCCCATCCTTTACCATGGGCGGTAGCGGCGGCGGTATCGCTTATAACCGCGAAGAGTTTGAAGAAATTTGCGCCCGCGGTCTGGATCTCTCCCCAACCAAAGAGCTGCTGATTGATGAGTCGCTGATCGGCTGGAAAGAGTACGAGATGGAAGTGGTGCGTGATAAAAACGACAACTGCATCATCGTCTGCTCTATCGAAAACTTTGATGCGATGGGCATCCATACCGGTGACTCCATCACTGTCGCGCCAGCCCAAACGCTGACCGACAAAGAATATCAAATCATGCGTAACGCCTCGATGGCGGTGCTGCGTGAAATCGGCGTTGAAACCGGTGGTTCCAATGTCCAGTTTGCGGTGAACCCGAAAAACGGTCGCCTGATTGTTATCGAAATGAACCCACGCGTGTCCCGTTCTTCGGCGCTGGCGTCGAAAGCGACCGGTTTCCCGATTGCTAAAGTGGCGGCGAAACTGGCGGTGGGTTACACCCTCGACGAACTGATGAACGACATCACTGGCGGACGTACTCCGGCCTCCTTCGAGCCGTCCATCGACTATGTGGTTACTAAAATTCCTCGCTTCAACTTCGAAAAATTCGCTGGTGCTAACGACCGTCTGACCACTCAGATGAAATCGGTTGGCGAAGTGATGGCGATTGGTCGCACGCAGCAGGAATCCCTGCAAAAAGCGCTGCGCGGCCTGGAAGTCGGTGCGACTGGATTCGACCCGAAAGTGAGCCTCGATGACCCGGAAGCGTTAACCAAAATCCGTCGCGAACTGAAAGATGCTGGCGCAGAGCGTATCTGGTACATCGCCGATGCCTTCCGTGCGGGCCTGTCTGTGGACGGCGTGTTCAACCTGACCAATATTGACCGTTGGTTCCTGGTACAGATTGAAGAACTGGTGCGTCTGGAAGAGAAAGTAGCGGAAGTGGGCATCACTGGCCTGAACGCTGAATTCCTGCGCCAGCTGAAACGCAAAGGCTTTGCCGATGCGCGTCTGGCAAAACTGGCGGGCGTGCGCGAAGCGGAAATCCGCAAGCTGCGCGACCAGTATGACCTGCACCCGGTTTATAAGCGCGTGGATACCTGTGCGGCAGAGTTCGCCACCGACACCGCTTACATGTACTCCACTTATGAAGAAGAGTGCGAAGCGAATCCGTCTACCGACCGTGAAAAAATCATGGTTCTCGGCGGCGGCCCGAACCGTATCGGTCAGGGTATCGAATTCGACTACTGCTGTGTACACGCCTCGCTGGCGCTGCGCGAAGACGGTTACGAAACCATTATGGTTAACTGTAACCCGGAAACCGTCTCCACCGACTACGACACTTCCGATCGCCTCTACTTCGAGCCGGTAACTCTGGAAGATGTGCTAGAAATCGTGCGTATTGAGAAGCCGAAAGGCGTTATCGTTCAGTACGGCGGTCAGACCCCGCTGAAACTGGCGCGCGCGCTGGAAGCTGCTGGCGTACCGGTTATCGGCACCAGCCCGGATGCTATCGACCGTGCAGAAGACCGTGAACGCTTTCAGCATGCGGTTGAGCGTCTGAAACTGAAACAACCGGCGAACGCCACCGTTACCGCTATTGAAATGGCGGTAGAGAAGGCGAAAGAGATTGGCTACCCGCTGGTGGTACGTCCGTCTTACGTTCTCGGCGGTCGGGCGATGGAAATCGTCTATGACGAAGCTGACCTGCGTCGCTACTTCCAGACGGCGGTCAGCGTGTCTAACGATGCGCCAGTGTTGCTGGATCACTTCCTTGATGACGCGGTAGAAGTTGACGTGGATGCCATCTGCGACGGCGAAATGGTGCTTATTGGCGGCATCATGGAGCACATCGAGCAGGCGGGCGTGCACTCCGGTGACTCCGCATGTTCTCTGCCAGCCTACACCTTAAGTCAGGAAATTCAGGATGTGATGCGCCAGCAGGTGCAGAAACTGGCCTTCGAATTGCAGGTGCGCGGTCTGATGAACGTGCAGTTTGCGGTGAAAAACAACGAAGTCTACCTGATTGAAGTTAACCCGCGTGCGGCGCGTACCGTTCCGTTCGTCTCCAAAGCCACCGGCGTACCGCTGGCAAAAGTGGCGGCGCGTGTGATGGCTGGCAAATCGCTGGCTGAGCAGGGCGTAACCAAAGAAGTTATCCCGCCGTACTACTCGGTGAAAGAAGTGGTGCTGCCGTTCAATAAATTCCCGGGTGTTGACCCGCTGTTAGGGCCAGAAATGCGCTCCACCGGGGAAGTGATGGGCGTGGGCCGCACCTTCGCTGAAGCGTTTGCCAAAGCGCAGCTGGGCAGCAACTCCACCATGAAGAAACACGGTCGTGCGTTGCTTTCCGTGCGCGAAGGCGATAAAGAACGCGTGGTGGACCTGGCGGCAAAACTGCTGAAACAGGGCTTCGAGCTGGATGCGACCCACGGCACGGCGATTGTGCTGGGCGAAGCGGGTATCAATCCGCGTCTGGTGAACAAGGTGCATGAAGGCCGTCCGCACATTCAGGACCGCATCAAGAATGGCGAATATACCTACATCATCAACACCACTTCAGGCCGTCGCGCGATTGAAGACTCCCGCGTGATCCGTCGCAGTGCGCTGCAATATAAAGTGCATTATGACACCACCCTGAACGGTGGTTTCGCTACCGCGATGGCGCTGAATGCCGACGCGACCGAAAAAGTAATTTCGGTGCAGGAAATGCACGCGCAGATCAAATAATAACGTGTCATGGCGGATATTTTTCATCCGCTAATTTGATCGAATAAGTAATACGGTTCTCTGATGAGGACCGTTTTTTTTGCCCATTAAGTAAATCTTTTGGGGAATCGATATTTTTGATGACATAAGCAGGATTTAGCTCACACTTATCGACGGTGAAGTTGCATACTATCGATATATCCACAATTTTAATATGGCCTTGTTTAATTGCTTCAAAACGAGTCATAGCCAGACTTTTAATTTGTGAAACTGGAGTTCGTATGTGTGAAGGATATGTTGAAAAACCACTCTACTTGTTAATCGCCGAATGGATGATGGCTGAAAATCGGTGGGTGATAGCAAGAGAGATCTCTATTCATTTCGATATTGAACACAGCAAGGCGGTTAATACCCTGACTTATATTCTGTCGGAAGTCGCAGAAATAAGCTGCGAAGTTAAGATGATCCCTAATAAGCTGGAAGGACGGGGATGCCAGTGCCAGCGACTAGTAAAAGTGGTCGATATCGATGAGCAAATTTACGCGCGCCTGCGCAATAACAGCCGGGATAAATTAGTCGGCGTAAGAAAGACGCCGCGTATTCCTGCCGTTCCGCTCACGGAACTTAACCGCGAGCAGAAGTGGCAGATGATGTTGTCAAAGAGTATGCGTCGTTAATTTTATCTCGTTGATACCGGGCGTCCTGCTTGCCAGATGCGATGTTGTAGCATCTTATCCAGCAACCAGGTCGCATCCGGCAAGATCACCGTTTAGGCGTCACATCCGTCGTCCCCTGCAAACGGGGGCGATTTTCCTCCATTTGCCTCAGTGGCTGTGTTTCATGTAACGATGCATGACAGCGCCCGACAAGATCCTGATACTCTTTGGTATTCAACCGTTTCCAGTGTAACTCGTCGTCACTAACACTGCGTACAGCGCGGGCTGGCGTACCCATCAACAACTGGCGTTTCTCGCCGTGAAAGCCTGCTTTGACAAAGCTCATGGCGGCAACAATGCTCTCTTCGCCAATGACCGCGCCATCCATAATCACGCTGTTCATCCCGACCAATGCATCGCGACCAATCACACAACCATGCAGGATCGCTCCGTGCCCGATATGGCCGTTTTCCCCAACGATGGTGTCAGTGTCGCAGTAGCCATGCATAATGCAGCCATCCTGAATATTGGCTCCCGCTTGCACGATCAACCGCCCGTAGTCACCACGCAGTGAGGCGAGTGGGCCGATGTAGACACCGGCTCCCACAATCACATCGCCAATCAAGACGGCACTGGGATGGACAAACGCCGTCGGGTGAACCACCGGAATTAACCCCTCAAAGGCGTAATAGCTCACGGTTGTTAACGTCCTTTCCACACCGGATCGCGCTTCTCGGCAAACGCCAGCGGCCCTTCAATGGCATCCTCCGAATGCAGAACCGACGGATAGTGTTTCAACACGCCGCTGCGAATATAGCGATACGCTTCTTCTACCGGCATTTCGCTGGTGGTGCGGAAGATCTCTTTCAGCGCCGCAATCGCCAGCGGGGCGCTGTTAACCAGCTGCTGCGCCAGTTCGCGGGCGTTATCCATCAGTTCCGCCTGGCTAACCACGCGGTTGACTATCCCCCAACGCAGCGCCTCTTCTGCGCCCATTCGTCTGCCGGTCATCACCATTTCATTGACGATGGCAGGCGGCAGGATCTTCGGTAGACGCAGCACGCCGCCGCTGTCAGGAACGATGCCCAGCTTGGCTTCCGGCAGGGCGAAGCTGGCGTTATCGGCACAAACAATAAAATCTGCCGCCAGCGCCAGTTCGAAACCGCCGCCAAAGGCATAGCCGTTCACAGCTGCGATAACCGGTTTGTCGAGATTGAAAATTTCGGTTAATCCCGCAAATCCACCCGGGCCAAAGTCAGCATCCGGTGCTTCGCCTTCTGCTGCCGCTTTTAAATCCCAGCCCGCGGAAAAGAACTTCTCTCCGGCACCGGTAATAATGGCGACACGTAATTGCGGATCGTCACGGAAATTTAGAAATACTTCGCCCATTTCAAAGCTGGTTTTTGCATCAATAGCATTCGCTTTTGGACGATCAAGGGTAATTTCCAGAATTGATCCATTGCGGGTCAGATGTAATGATTCACTCATTCCTTTTCTCCATTTTTGCTTTTTCAGGGACGACAACATCCCTGCAAAAAATGCATATTGTTTTATAGCGTGATTATTAGCTGGCAGGGTAGTTCCCTGCTGTTTCATTTATTTCAGATTCTTTCTAATTATTTTCCCCGAGCAATTACGTGGCAGATCTTTTCTGATCTCCAGATAAGAGGGCACTTTAAATTTCGCCATATTTTGTTCGCAGAAGCGGAAAAATTCCTCTTCGCTCAATGTTTCACCTTCATTCAGCACCACAAATGCTTTGATGGCTTCATCGCGAATCGAATCTTTAATACCCACAACCACGATATCCTGAATTTTTGGATGGGTGGCGATGATATTTTCCAGCTCCACGCAGGAGACATTCTCGCCACCGCGTTTGATCATATTGCAGCGGCGATCGACGAAATAAAAAAAGCCCTCTTCGTCGCAGTATCCGGTATCGCCGGTATGTAGCCAGCCGTCGGCTTCCAGCACTTTCGCAGTGGCTTTCGGGTTGAGAAAATACTCTTTGAAGATGGTTTTCCCTGGTACGCCTTTAATACAGATTTCACCGATCTCACCTGCCGGGAGCGGGCGATTGTGATCGTCGCGGATCTCCGCTTCGTAGCAAAACCCCGCCCGACCAATCGACGGCCAGCGTCGTTTATCGCCAGGGCGATCGCCGATAATGCCCACAATGGTTTCCGTCATCCCATAAGACGTCAGCAAGCGAACGCCGAAGCGTTCACAAAACGCATCTTTTTCCTGCTCCGACAAGTTGAGATAAAACATCACTTCCCGCAGGCGGTGTTGCCGATCGTTCGCTGAAGGCGGCTGCACCATCAACGTACGGATCATCATCGGAATACATTCGGTAATGGTGGCGCGGTACTTCTGCACCTGTCCCCAGAAGGCGCGGGCGCTGTATTTCTCGACCAGCACAAAGGTGGCCCCGGCAGAAAACGCCGCCATCGCCGCAGTACACTGGCAATCGATATGAAACGCAGGCATTACCGTCAGGTAGACGTCATCGTCACGCAGTGCACACTGCCAGGCGGAGTAATATCCAGCGAAGCGCAGGTTGTAATGGGTAATCACCACACCTTTCGGTCGGGAGGTGGTGCCGGAGGTGAAGAGAATTTCCGCCGTATCGTCAGTCAATAGCGGCGGTGCATAGCACAAGGTGGCAGGTTGTTGATTTTTCAGTTGAGTAAACGAACTCACGCCATCATCAGCGGGAAGTGCCACATCTGTCAGGCAAATGTGCCGCAATTGAGTGGCATCTTCCTGCTGAATCTGTTGATACATAGGATAGAATTGCGCACTGGTCACCAGCAGGCACGCCTGGCTATTTTGCAGGATCCACGCGCTTTCCTCGCGTAACAGGCGGGCGTTAATCGGCACCATAATCGCGCCAATTTTTGCCAGCCCGAACCAGCAAAAGATAAATTCCGGGCAGTTGTCGAGATGTAGTGCAACCTTGTCGCCTTTGCGAATCCCCAGCGTATAAAACAGGTTTGCCGTGCGGTTAATCTCCTGATTTAACTCAAGATAACTATACCGGTTAACGACTCCGCCGCTGGATTCACAAATCAGCGCCGTTTTATGACCGTAAACGTCCGCCAGATCGTCCCACATTTGACGTAGATGTTGTCCGCCAATGATATCCATTGCACCTCTATCCATTTTTGTTCGTTTGTTATTGGGCGGGCGCTAGTCAGGCAAGCCGACTGACGCCACGCGTTTAGTCCTCAACTTTGGCCAGACCTTTGCTGACCAACTCCTGAATGTCGTTTTCGCTGTAGCCGATATTTTTCAAAATGGCAGCCGTGTCCATGCCATGTGAGGGCATTCCGCGCCAGATTTGTCCGGGGTTATTTTTGAATTTCGGCATGATGTTCGGCCCTTTGCAGGTGCGACCATCCATCGTTTGCCACTGAGTGATTGATTCACGGGCAACATACTGTGGATTGCTTTCCAGTTCCGGTACGGTCAGTACTTTGGCACAGGCGATATTCAGTTCGGCAAAGCGTTCTTTAACTTCTGCGATGGTATGTGCCGCCAGCCAGGCATCGAGTTTTTCTTCTACCAGTGGGCCGTAAGGGCATTCGATACGGTGGATAAGCTGAGTGCCTTCCGGGATTTCCGGCGTACTGAGTAGATGTGCGAGGCCAATATCTTTAAAGCACTCTTCAATTTGGGTAATGCCCACCAGTTCCATCACGATGTAGCCGTCGGCACATTTATACAGACCGCAACCGGCGTAGTAGGGATCTTTACCTTTGCTCATGCGCGGGCACATTTCGCCGCCGTTGAAGTAATCCATCATGAAGTACTGGCCCATACGCAGCATCACTTCATACATGGCGATGTCGATACTTTCGCCTTTACCGGTTTCACGCACTTTATGCAGTGCTGCCAGCGCCGCCGTGGTGGCGGTCAGGCCAGAAAAGTAATCGGCGGTATACGGGAAGGCAGGCATTGGCTGGTCAACATCACCGTTCTGAATCAGGTAACCACTGAAGGCCTGGGCGATGGTGTTATAGGCCGGAAGATTGGTGTACTCCTCGGTGCCGTACTGACCAAAACCGGACAGGTGAGCGATAACCAGTTTCGGGTTGTGCTGCCACAGTACTTCATCGGTAATGCCACGACGGGCAAAGGCCGGACCTTTACTGGCTTCGATGAAGATATCGGTGGTTTCCATTAATTTCAGAAACGCTTCGCGGCCTTCATCTTTGAAAATATTTAACGACAGCGCGTGCAAATTGCGGCGGGAGAGCTGCGGGTAGTTCGGTTGAACGCGAATGGTGTCGGCCCAGGCGACGTTCTCGATCCAGATAACTTCCGCACCCCATTCTGCGAACATTTGCCCGGCGAACGGCCCGGCGATTTCGATACCGGAGAAGACAACGCGCAATCCGGCCAACGGCCCGAATTTCGGCATGGGTAGATGATCCATTATTAGCTCCTGAAAAATTTATGTAGCGCATGACTGCCGGATGCGGCGTAAACGCTTTATCCGGCCTACATTCGTGCTCCCGTAGGCCTGATAAGACGCATTAGCGTCGCATCAGGCAGCGCACGGACTTAGCGGTATTGCTTCAGCACCGCGCGACCCAGCGTCAGGATCTGCATTTCGTCAGATCCCCCGGAGACGCGGTCTACACGCAGATCACGCCAGAAGCGGCTGATGCGGTGGTTGCCCGCAATCCCGACACCGCCCAGCACCTGCATTGCGCTATCCACCACTTCAAATGCCGCATTGGCGCAGAAGTATTTGCACATCGCTGCATCGCCAGAGGTGATGGTGCCGTTGTCTGCTTTCCACGCTGCTTCATACAGCATGTTTTTCATGGAGTTTAATTTGATCGCCATGTGGGCGAATTTTTCCTGAATCAACTGGAAACGACCAATAGCCTCGCCAAACTGCACGCGCTGGTTGGCGTAGCGCGCCGCATCTTCAAAGGCGCACATCGCCGTACCGTAGTTGGTGAGGGCTACCAGGAAACGTTCATGATCGAACTCTTCTTTGACGCGGTTAAAGCCGTTACCTTCCCGACCGAACATGTCTTTCTCGTCCAGTTCCACGTCGTCAAAGGTGATTTCACAGCAGCTATCCATACGCAGACCGAGCTTTTCAAGTTTGGTCACTTTGATGCCCGGTTTGCTCATATCAACAAACCATTCGGTGTAGACAGGTTTGTCCGGAGAAGCCCCGTCGCGCGCCATCACCACGATGTACGGGGTGTAGGCGCTGCTGGTAATAAAACACTTACTACCATTAAGATAAATCTTACCATTTCTACGGGTATAAGTCGTTTTCAGGCTACCCACGTCGGAGCCCGCGCCCGGTTCGGTAATCGCTGAGTTCCACATCTGCTTACCGGTGCCGCGGAAAGCCATAATCTTGTCGATCTGCTCTTGTGTGCCTTCGCGCAGGAAGGTGTTGAACCCGCCCGGCAACTGGTACAGCACATAGGTTGGTGCCCCCAGACGTCCCAGCTCCATCCACACGGCGGCGAGAGTAACAAACCCCGCGTCCAGACCACCGTGCTCTTCAGGGATCAGCAGACTGTCGATACCCATATCCGCCAGTGCTTTGACAAAACGTTCCGGGTAGACGCTGTCACGGTCGCACTCGGCAAAATAGGCCTCCCAGTTTTCGCTGGCCATCAGTTCGCGGATACCGGCGACAAACAGTTCCTGCTCATCATTTAAATTAAAATCCATCTTTCAACCTCTTGATATTTTGGGGGTTAATTAATCTTTCCAGTTCTGTTTCGCGTCTTTAATAAAGGAGAGCGTCACCATAATGTTGACGAAGAACAGCGGGCATCCTCCGGCGATAATGGCGGTTTGAATCGGTTTCAGGCCGCCGAGCGCCAGCAGAACAATACCGATAATGCCAACCAGAATTGACCAACCGATACGCACCAGCAGAGGTGGTTCTTCACCATCGCGTACTTCGCGGCAAGTGGACATCGCCAGGGTATAAGAGCAGGCGTTAACCAGCGTAACGGTGGCAATAAAGCAGAGGATGAAGAAGCCCCACATGGTGGCGGTGCTGAGTGGCAGAGCGGCCCAGGTTTCAATGATGGCGCGCGCCACACCGTACTGTTCGATCAGATTTGGAATGTTGATGATGTTTTTATCTATCAACAGCAGAGTGTTACTACCGAGTACAGTCCACAGGATCCAGGTTGACGCTGTCAGCCCCAGCACCATGCCGAAGCACAGTTCACGCACAGTACGACCACGGGAGATGCGGGCGAGGAAGATACTCATCTGGATAGCATAAATCACCCACCATGCCCAGTAGAACACGGTCCAGCCCTGCGGGAAGCCGCCTTTAGCGATGGGATCGGTATAGAACAACATGCGCGGCAGATACATCAGCAACATCCCCACCGAATCGGTGAAGTAGTTCATGATGAAGCTGGCACCGCTGACAATGAACACCCAACCCAGCATCAGGAAGCTCAGGTAACTACGCACGTCACTGGCGATACGTACCCCTTTTTGCAGACCGCAAGCGACGCAAATGGCGTTGAGGATAATCCAGCAGGTAATGATGATAGCGTCCAGTTGCAGGGTATGCGGAATGCCAAACAACCATTGCATACACTCGGTCACCAGCGGCGTGGCAAGGCCCAGACTGGTACCCATCGCGAAGATCAAGGCGACGAGATAGAAGTTGTCGACGATAGTGCCGAACAACCCTTTGGCGTGTTTTTCACCTACCAGCGGCACCAGTGTCGAGCTGGGGCGAATCACTTCCATTTTGCGGACAAAGAAGAAGTAAGCGAAGGCGACTGAAAGGAAGCTGTAAGTGGCCCACGGCAGAGGTCCCCAGTGGAACAAGCTGTAAGCCAGCCCCAACTCTTTCGCTCCTGTCGAGTTCGGTTCTAAGCCAAACGGCGGGGTGGAGATGTAGTAGTAGATCTCAATCGATCCCCAGAACAGTACGGCAGCAGACGTACAGGAGGCGAACATCATAAAGATCCAACTGGCGGTACTAAATTCAGGTGGTTCGTTACCTAAACGCTTTTTGGCATACGGGCCAAACACCAGCCAGAACCAACCGAAAAGCATCACCACCATATACCATTCAAATGCCCATCCCCATACATTGGTGACGTAACTGAATACAGCATTAATAACGACATTCGCTGCATCCAGATCTCTGACTGTAAGCCAACAAAGTATGCCGACGATTATTAACGGCGGAAAGAAAACCTTCGGTTCTATTCCCGTTTTTCTCTTTTCATTCTTCATGAGTTAATTCCACTGTGAAAACGAATATTTATTTTGCGTTCCCGTTTGTTTTATTTTTGTTAACATTTAATATAATTATTATTAACCTCGTGGACGCGTTAATGGCTAACTCATAATGGGTATTCAATAAGCTGCATTCTGTGATTGTTATCACATTTTTGTTTCGGGTGAATAGAGGGCGCTTTTCTCGTTAATTTTGATTATTAATCAGTTTGTTATGTTGTGTTGTGAGTAAAAAAATAGCATCTGACTTTCAATATTGGTGATCCATAAAGCAATATTGAAAATTTCTTTTTGCTACGCCATGTTTTCAATATTGGTGAGGAACTTAACAATATTGAAAGTTGGATTTATCTGCGTGTGACATTTTCAATATTGGTGATTAAAGTTTTATTTCCAAATTAAAGGGCGTGATATCTGTAATTAACACCACCGATATGAACGACGTTTCCTTCATGATTTCTGGAGATGCAATGAAGATTATTACTTGCTATAAGTGCGTGCCTGATGAACAGGATATTGCGGTCAATAATGCTGATGGTTCATTAGACTTCAGCAAAGCCGATGCCAAAATAAGCCAATACGATCTGAACGCTATTGAAGCGGCTTGCCAGCTAAAGCAACAGGCAGCAGAGGCGCAGGTGACGGCCTTAAGTGTGGGCGGTAAAGCCCTGACCAACGCCAAAGGGCGTAAAGATGTGCTATCGCGCGGCCCGGATGAACTGATTGTGGTGATTGATGACCAGTTCGAGCAGGCACTGCCGCAACAAACGGCGAGCGCACTGGCTGCAGCCGCCCAGAAAGCAGGCTTTGATTTGATCCTCTGTGGCGATGGTTCTTCCGACCTTTATGCCCAGCAGGTTGGTCTGCTGGTGGGCGAAATCCTCAATATTCCGGCAGTTAACGGCGTCAGCAAAATTATCTCCCTGACTGCAGATACCCTCACCGTTGAGCGCGAACTGGAAGATGAAACCGAAACCTTAAGCATTCCGCTGCCTGCGGTTGTTGCTGTTTCCACTGATATCAATTCCCCACAAATTCCTTCGATGAAAGCCATTCTCGGCGCGGCGAAAAAGCCCGTCCAGGTATGGTCGGCGGCGGATATTGGTTTTAACGCAGAGGCAGCCTGGTCAGAACAACAGGTTGCCGCGCCGAAACAGCGCGAACGTCAGCGCATCGTGATTGAAGGCGACGGCGAAGAACAGATCGCCGCATTTGCTGAAAATCTTCGCAAAGTCATTTAATTACAGGGGATGCTATGAACACGTTTTCTCAAGTCTGGGTATTCAGCGATACCCCTTCTCGTCTGCCGGAACTGATGAACGGTGCGCAGGCTTTAGCTAATCAAATCAACACCTTTGTCCTCAATGATGCCGACGGCGCACAGGCAATCCAGCTCGGCGCTAATCATGTCTGGAAATTAAACGGCAAACCGGACGATCGGATGATCGAAGATTACGCCGGTGTCATGGCTGACACTATTCGCCAGCACGGCGCAGACGGCCTGGTGCTGCTGCCAAACACCCGTCGCGGCAAATTACTGGCGGCAAAACTGGGTTATCGCCTTAAAGCGGCGGTGTCTAACGATGCCAGCACCGTCAGCGTACAGGACGGTAAAGCGACAGTGAAACACATGGTTTACGGTGGTCTGGCGATTGGCGAAGAACGCATTGCCACGCCGTATGCGGTACTGACCATCAGCAGCGGCACGTTCGATGCGGCTCAGCCAGACGCGTCACGCACTGGCGAAACGCACACCGTGGAGTGGCAGGCTCCGGCTGTGGCGATTACCCGCACGGCAACCCAGGCGCGCCAGAGCAACAGCGTCGATCTCGACAAAGCCCGTCTGGTGGTCAGCGTCGGTCGCGGTATTGGCAGCAAAGAGAACATTGCGCTGGCAGAACAGCTTTGCAAGGCGATAGGTGCGGAGTTGGCCTGTTCTCGTCCGGTGGCGGAAAACGAAAAATGGATGGAGCACGAACGCTATGTCGGTATCTCCAACCTGATGCTGAAACCTGAACTGTACCTGGCGGTGGGGATCTCCGGGCAGATCCAGCACATGGTTGGCGCTAATGCATCGCAAACCATTTTCGCCATCAATAAAGATAAAAATGCGCCGATCTTCCAGTACGCGGATTACGGCATTGTTGGTGACGCCGTGAAGATCCTTCCGGCGCTGACCGCAGCTTTAGCGCGTTGATCCACTCTGGCAGGGCTGCATTTTGGCCCTGCCGCTGACAGGGAGCTCTTATGTCCGAAGATATCTTTGACGCCATCATCGTCGGTGCTGGGCTTGCCGGTTCGGTTGCCGCACTGGTGCTCGCCCGCGAAGGGGCGCAAGTGTTAGTTATCGAGCGTGGCAATTCCGCAGGTGCCAAGAACGTCACCGGCGGGCGTCTCTATGCCCACAGCCTGGAACACATTATTCCTGGTTTCGCCGACTCCGCCCCCGTAGAACGCCTGATCACCCATGAAAAACTCGCGTTTATGACGGAAAAGTCAGCGATGACTATGGACTACTGCAATGGTGACGAAACCTCGCCATCCCAGCGTTCTTACTCCGTTTTGCGCAGTAAATTTGATGCCTGGCTGATGGAGCAGGCCGAAGAAGCGGGCGCGCAGTTAATTACCGGGATCCGCGTCGATAACCTCGTACAGCGCGATGGCAAAGTCGTCGGTGTAGAAGCCGATGGCGATGTGATTGAAGCGAAAACGGTGATCCTTGCTGATGGAGTGAACTCCATCCTTGCCGAAAAGCTGGGGATGGCAAAACGCGTTAAACCGACGGATGTGGCGGTTGGCGTGAAGGAACTGATCGAGTTACCGAAGTCGGTAATCGAAGACCGTTTTCAGTTGCAGGGTAATCAGGGCGCGGCTTGTCTGTTTGCGGGATCACCCACCGATGGCCTGATGGGCGGCGGCTTCCTTTATACCAATGAAAATACCCTGTCGCTGGGGCTGGTTTGTGGTCTGCATCATCTGCATGACGCAAAAAAATCGGTGCCGCAAATGCTGGAAGATTTCAAACAACATCCGGCCGTTGCACCGCTGATCGCGGGTGGCAAGCTGGTGGAATATTCCGCTCACGTAGTGCCGGAAGCAGGCATCAACATGCTGCCGGAGTTGGTTGGTGACGGCGTATTGATTGCCGGTGATGCCGCCGGAATGTGTATGAACCTCGGTTTTACCATTCGCGGTATGGATCTGGCGATTGCCGCCGGGGAAGCCGCAGCAAAAACCGTGCTTTCAGCGATGAAAAGCGACGATTTCAGTAAGCAAAAACTGGCGGAATATCGTCAGCATCTTGAGAGTGGCCCGCTGCGCGATATGCGTATGTACCAGAAACTACCGGCCTTCCTTGATAACCCACGCATGTTTAGCGGCTACCCGGAACTGGCGGTGGGCGTGGCGCGTGACCTGTTCACCATTGACGGCAGTGCGCCGGAACTGATGCGCAAGAAAATCCTCCGCCACGGCAAGAAAGTGGGCTTCATCAATCTGATCAAGGATGGCATGAAAGGAGTGACCGTTTTATGACTTCTCCCGTCAATGTGGACGTCAAACTGGGCGTCAATAAATTCAATGTCGATGAAGAGCATCCGCACATTGTTGTGAAGGCCGATGCCGATAAACAGGCCCTGGAGCTGCTGGTGAAAGCGTGCCCCGCAGGTCTGTACAAGAAGCAGGATGACGGCAGTGTGCGCTTCGATTACGCCGGATGTCTGGAGTGCGGCACCTGTCGCATTCTGGGGCTGGGGTCGGCGCTGGAACAGTGGGAATACCCGCGCGGCACCTTTGGTGTGGAGTTCCGTTACGGCTGATGTTGGTTTGATACGTAACGCCGTACTGACTCTCATTGCAAAAAAACAGGAATAACCCATGCAACCGTCCAGAAACTTTGACGATCTCAAATTCTCCTCAATTCACCGCCGCATTTTGCTGTGGGGAAGCGGTGGTCCGTTTCTGGATGGTTATGTACTGGTAATGATTGGCGTGGCGCTGGAGCAACTGACTCCGGCGCTAAAACTGGACGCTGACTGGATTGGCTTGTTGGGCGCGGGAACGCTCGCCGGGCTGTTCGTTGGCACATCGCTGTTTGGCTATATTTCCGATAAAGTCGGACGGCGCAAAATGTTCCTCATTGATATCATCGCCATCGGCGTGATATCGGTGGCGACGATGTTTGTCTCATCCCCTGTCGAACTGTTGGTGATGCGGGTACTTATCGGCATTGTCATCGGTGCAGATTATCCCATCGCCACCTCAATGATCACCGAGTTCTCCAGTACCCGTCAGCGGGCGTTTTCCATCAGCTTTATCGCCGCCATGTGGTATGTCGGCGCGACCTGCGCCGATCTGGTCGGCTACTGGCTTTATGATGTGGAAGGCGGCTGGCGCTGGATGCTGGGTAGCGCGGCGATCCCCTGTTTGTTGATTTTGATTGGTCGATTCGAACTGCCTGAATCTCCCCGCTGGTTATTACGCAAAGGGCGAGTAAAAGAGTGCGAAGAGATGATGATAAAACTGTTTGGCGAACCGGTGGCTTTCGATGAAGAGCAGCCGCAGCAAACCCGTTTTCGCGATCTGTTTAATCGCCGCCATTTTCCTTTTGTTCTGTTTGTTGCCGCCATCTGGACCTGCCAGGTGATCCCAATGTTCGCCATTTACACCTTTGGCCCGCAAATCGTTGGTTTGTTGGGATTGGGTGTTGGCAAAAACGCGGCGCTGGGGAACGTGGTGATTAGCCTGTTCTTTATGCTCGGCTGTATTCCGCCGATGCTGTGGTTAAACACTGCCGGACGGCGTCCATTGTTGATTGGCAGCTTTGCCATGATGACGCTGGCGCTGGCGGTTTTGGGGCTGATCCCGGATATGGGGATCTGGCTGGTAGTGATGGCCTTTGCGGTGTATGCCTTTTTCTCTGGCGGGCCGGGTAATTTGCAGTGGCTCTATCCTAATGAACTCTTCCCGACAGATATCCGCGCCTCTGCCGTGGGCGTGATTATGTCCTTAAGTCGTATTGGCACCATTGTTTCGACCTGGGCACTGCCGATCTTTATCAATAATTACGGTATCAGTAACACGATGCTAATGGGGGCGGGTATCTCGCTGTTTGGCTTGTTGATTTCCGTAGCGTTTGCCCCGGAGACTCGAGGGATGTCACTGGCGCAAACCAGCAATATGACGATCCGCGGGCAGAGAATGGGGTAAATTGTTCAGATTTCTCTCTTTTCTGAATCAATATTATTGACTATAAGCCGCGTGAATATATGACTACACTTTGTGGGAAAACAAAGGCGTAATCACGCGGGCTACCTATGATTCTTATAATTTATGCGCATCCGTATCCGCATCATTCCCATGCGAATAAACGGATGCTTGAACAGGCAAGGACGCTGGAAGGCGTCGAAATTCGCTCTCTTTATCAACTCTATCCTGACTTCAATATCGATATTGCCGCCGAGCAGGAGGCGCTGTCTCGCGCCGATCTGATCGTCTGGCAGCACCCGATGCAGTGGTACAGCATTCCACCGCTCCTCAAACTTTGGATCGATAAAGTTTTCTCGCACGGCTGGGCTTACGGTCACGGCGGCACGGCGCTGCATGGCAAACATTTGCTGTGGGCGGTGACGACCGGCGGCGGGGAAAGCCATTTTGAAATTGGTGCGCATCCGGGCTTTGATGTGCTGTCGCAGCCGCTACAGGCGACGGCAATCTACTGCGGGCTGAACTGGCTGCCACCGTTTGCCATGCACTGCACCTTTATTTGTGACGACGAAACCCTCGAAGGGCAGGCGCGTCACTATAAGCAACGTCTGCTGGAATGGCAGGAGGCCCATCATGGATAGCCATACGCTGGTTCAGGCGCTGATCTACCTCGGATCGGCGGCGCTGATTGTACCCATTGCGGTACGTCTTGGTCTGGGATCGGTACTTGGCTACCTGATTGCCGGCTGCATTATTGGCCCGTGGGGGCTGCGACTGGTGACCGATGCCGAATCTATCCTGCACTTTGCCGAGATTGGCGTGGTGCTGATGCTGTTTATTATCGGCCTCGAACTCGATCCACAAAGGCTATGGAAGCTGCGTGCGGCAGTGTTCGGCGGCGGCGCATTGCAGATGGTGATTTGCGGTGGCCTGCTGGGGCTGTTCTGCATGTTACTTGGGCTGCGCTGGCAGGTCGCGGAATTGATCGGCATGACGCTGGCGCTCTCCTCTACGGCGATTGCCATGCAGGCGATGAATGAACGCAATCTGATGGTGACGCAAATGGGTCGCAGTGCCTTTGCGGTGCTGCTGTTCCAGGATATCGCGGCGATCCCGCTGGTGGCGATGATTCCGCTACTGGCAACGAGCAGTGCCTCGACGACGATGGGCGCATTTGCTCTCTCGGCGTTAAAAGTGGCGGGTGCGCTGGTGCTGGTGGTATTGCTGGGGCGCTATGTCACGCGTCCGGCGCTGCGTTTTGTAGCCCGCTCTGGCTTGCGGGAAGTGTTTAGTGCCGTGGCGTTATTCCTCGTGTTTGGCTTTGGTTTGCTGCTGGAAGAGGTCGGCTTGTCGATGGCGATGGGCGCGTTTCTGGCGGGCGTACTGCTGGCAAGCTCGGAATACCGTCATGCGCTGGAGAGCGATATCGAACCATTTAAAGGTTTGCTGTTGGGGCTGTTTTTCATCGGTGTTGGCATGTCGATAGACTTTGGCACGCTGCTTGAAAACCCATTGCGCATTGTCATTTTGCTGCTCGGTTTCCTCATCATCAAAATCGCCATGCTGTGGCTGATTGCCCGACCGTTGCAAGTGCCAAATAAACAGCGTCGTTGGTTTGCGGTGCTGTTAGGGCAGGGCAGTGAGTTTGCCTTTGTGGTATTTGGCGCGGCGCAGATGGCGAATGTGCTGGAGCCGGAGTGGGCGAAATCGCTGACCCTGGCGGTGGCGCTGTCGATGGCAGCAACGCCGATTCTGCTGGTGATCCTCAATCGCCTTGAGCAATCTTCTACTGAGGAAGCGCGTGAAGCCGATGAGATCGACGAAGAACAGCCGCGCGTGATTATCGCCGGATTCGGTCGTTTTGGGCAGATTACCGGACGTTTACTGCTCTCCAGCGGGGTGAAAATGGTGGTACTCGATCACGATCCGGACCATATCGAAACCTTGCGTAAATTTGGTATGAAAGTGTTTTATGGCGATGCCACGCGGATGGATTTACTGGAATCTGCCGGAGCGGCGAAAGCGGAAGTGCTGATTAACGCCATCGACGATCCGCAAACCAACCTGCAACTGACAGAGATGGTGAAAGAACATTTCCCGCATTTGCAGATTATTGCCCGCGCCCGCGATGTCGACCACTACATTCGTTTGCGTCAGGCAGGCGTTGAAAAGCCGGAGCGTGAAACCTTCGAAGGTGCGCTGAAAACCGGGCGTCTGGCACTGGAAAGTTTAGGTCTGGGGCCGTATGAAGCGCGAGAACGTGCCGATGTGTTCCGCCGCTTTAATATTCAGATGGTGGAAGAGATGGCAATGGTTGAGAACGACACCAAAGCCCGCGCGGCGGTCTATAAACGCACCAGCGCGATGTTAAGTGAGATCATTACCGAGGACCGCGAACATCTGTCATTAATTCAACGACATGGCTGGCAGGGAACCGAAGAAGGTAAACATACCGGCAACATGGCGGATGAACCGGAAACGAAACCCTCATCCTAATAAAGAGTGACGTAAATCACACTTTACAGCTAACTGTTTGTTTTTGTTTCATTGTAATGCGGCGAGTCCAGGGAGAGAGCGTGGACTCGCCAGCAGAATATAAAATTTTCCTCAACATCATCCTCGCACCAGTCGACGACGGTTTACGCTTTACGTATAGTGGCGACAATTTTTTTTATCGGGAAATCTCAATGATCAGTCTGATTGCGGCGTTAGCGGTAGATCGCGTTATCGGCATGGAAAACGCCATGCCGTGGAACCTGCCTGCCGATCTCGCCTGGTTTAAACGCAACACCTTAAATAAACCCGTGATTATGGGCCGCCATACCTGGGAATCAATCGGTCGTCCGTTGCCAGGACGCAAAAATATTATCCTCAGCAGTCAACCGGGTACGGACGATCGCGTAACGTGGGTGAAGTCGGTGGATGAAGCCATCGCGGCGTGTGGTGACGTACCAGAAATCATGGTGATTGGCGGCGGTCGCGTTTATGAACAGTTCTTGCCAAAAGCGCAAAAACTGTATCTGACGCATATCGACGCAGAAGTGGAAGGCGACACCCATTTCCCGGATTACGAGCCGGATGACTGGGAATCGGTATTCAGCGAATTCCACGATGCTGATGCGCAGAACTCTCACAGCTATTGCTTTGAGATTCTGGAGCGGCGGTAATTTTGTATAGAATTTACGGCTAGTGCCGGATGCGACGCCGGTCGCGTCTTATCCGGCCTTCCTATATCAGGCTGTGTTTAAGACGCCGCCGCTTCGCCCAAATCCTTATGCCGGTTCGACGGCTGGACAAAATACTGCTTATCTTCCCAGCGCAGGCAGGTTAATGACCCACCCCAGCAGCAGCCGGTATCCAGCGCGTAAATACCTTCCGGCGTACCTTTGCCTTCCAGCGATGCCCAGTGACCAAAGGCGATGCTGTATTCTTCAGCGACAGGGCCAGGAATCGCAAACCACGGTTTCAGTGGGGCAGGGGCTTCTTCCGGCGATTCTTTGCTGTACATATCCAGTTGACCGTTTGGAAAGCAAAAACGCATACGGGTAAAGGCGTTGGTGATAAAACGCAGTCTTCCCAGCCCCCGCAATTCCGGTGACCAGTTATTTGGCATATCGCCGTACATAGCGTCGAGAAAGAAGGGATAGGAGTCACTCGATAGCACCGCTTCTACATCGCGCGCGCACTCTTTGGCGGTCTGTAGATCCCACTGCGGCGTGATCCCTGCGTGGGCCATCACCAACTTTTTCTCTTCGTCGATTTGCAGCAAAGGCTGGCGACGCAGCCAGTTAAGCAGCTCGTCGGCATCCGGCGCTTCCAGCAGCGGTGTCAGGCGATCTTTCGGTTTATTGCGGCTGATCCCGGCAAATACCGCCAGCAGATGCAGATCGTGATTGCCCAGCACCAGACGTACGCTGTCGCCTAAGGATTTCACATAGCGCAGAACATCCAGCGAACCCGGCCCGCGCGCGACCAGATCGCCCGTCAGCCAGAGGGTATCTTTCCCAGGGGTAAATTCTACTTTATGCAGCAATGCGATCAGTTCATCGTAACAACCATGAACGTCGCCAATAAGGTATGTCGCCATATTCTTTTAATGAATGAGTGTGGGAACGGCGAGTCGGAATACGGGAATGTCGATGCTGAAAGGGACGCCATTTTCATCGATCATTTCGTAGTGACCCTGCATGGTGCCCAGCGGGGTTTCAATGATTGCACCGCTGGTGTACTGGTACTCTTCGCCAGGCGCGATAAGTGGCTGGACGCCAACCACTCCTTCGCCCTGGACTTCGGTTTCACGGCCATTGCCATTGGTGATCAGCCAGTAACGCCCCAACAACTGCACTGGCGCTCGCCCCAGATTGCGTATGGTTACGGTATAAGCAAAAACGTAACGTTCATTATCAGGTGAAGATTGTGCCTCAATGTAGACGCTTTGAACCTGAATACACACTCGGGGCGAATTGATCATCGTTAACTCTCCTGCAAAGGCGCGTTCTCCGCCAGATAGTTCGCCATCTGGCAATATTGCGCGACAGAGATATTTTCCGCTCGCATCGCCGGGTCGATCCCCATTCCCGTTAACACCTCGACGCTAAACAGGTTGCCGAGGCTGTTACGAATGGTTTTACGACGCTGGTTAAAGGCTTCGGTGGTGATGCGGCTCAATACACGAACATCTTTAACCGGGTGAGGCATCGTTGCATGAGGAACCAGGCGCACGACGGCGGAATCCACTTTGGGTGGTGGTGTAAAGGCTGACGGCGGAACTTCCAGTACCGGGATCACGTTGCAATAGTATTGCGCCATGACGCTTAATCGACCATACGCTTTGCTGTTCGGTCCTGCAACCAGACGATTCACCACCTCTTTTTGCAACATAAAGTGCATGTCGGCAATGGCATCAGTATAGCTAAACAGATGGAACATCAACGGCGTGGAGATGTTATAAGGCAGGTTGCCGAAAACACGCAGCGGCTGACCCATTTTCTCGGCCAGTTCGCCAAAGTTAAAGGTCATCGCATCCTGCTGATAAATCGTCAGTTTCGGGCCTAAGAATGGATGCGTTTGCAGACGTGCCGCCAGATCGCGGTCAAGTTCGATGACCGTCAGCTGGTCCAGACGTTCGCCGACCGGCTCGGTCAATGCCGCCAGACCGGGGCCGATTTCGACCATTGCCTGGCCCTTTTGCGGGTTAATGGCAGAAACAATGCTGTCGATCACGAACTGATCGTTGAGAAAGTTTTGCCCGAAGCGTTTACGGGCTAAGTGGCCCTGGTGGACTCGATTATTCATTGGGTGTTAACAATCATTTTGATGGCGAGATTAAGCGCCGTAATAAAACTGCCGACATCGGCTTCGCCACGTCCCGCCAGTTCAAGCGCGGTGCCGTGGTCCACTGATGTGCGAATAAAGGGCAGGCCCAGCGTAATGTTCACACCGCGCCCGAAGCCCTGGTATTTTAGCACGGGAAGACCCTGATCGTGGTACATCGCCAGCACGGCGTCGGCGTTATCGAGATATTTCGGCTGAAACAGGGTATCGGCAGGCAGCGGCCCGTTGAGTTTCATTCCCTGCGCCCGCAGCTCGTCGAGCACCGGAATAATGGTGTCTATCTCTTCCGTACCCATATGACCGCCTTCGCCCGCGTGCGGATTCAGCCCGCAGACCAGAATGCGCGGTTCGGCAATACCAAATTTTGTACGCAAATCGTGATGCAAAATAGCAATCACTTCGTGCAAAAGTGCAGGGGTGATAGCATCTGCGATATCGCGCAGCGGTAAATGCGTCGTTGCCAGCGCCACGCGAAGTTCTTCGGTCGCCAGCATCATCACCACTTTTTTCGCCTGCGAACGCTCTTCGAAAAACTCGGTATGACCGGTAAACGGAATGCCTGCGTCGTTAATGACGCCTTTATGCACGGGGCCTGTGATCAGCGCAGCAAATTCACCGTTCAGACAGCCATCACACGCTCGCGCCAGCGTCTCCACCACGTAATGTCCATTTTCAATCGCTAACTGCCCCGCAGTGACAGATTCACGTAGCGCGACAGGAAGTAGCGTTAATGTGCCCGTAGTTTGCGGTTGTGCAGGGGAGTTGGGGGAATAAGGGCGGAGGGTGAGCGGCAAACCGAGCATCGCTGCCCGGTCGGTAAGGAGAGTGGCATCGGCACAAACAACCAGTTCGACCGGCCACTCACGCTGTGCAAGCTGGACAACTAAGTCCGGGCCAATCCCGGCGGGCTCGCCGGGAGTGATCACAACACGTTGGGTTTTAACCATTAGTTGCTCAGGATTTTAACGTAGGCGCTGGCACGTTGTTCCTGCATCCAGCTTGCTGCTTCTTCCGAGAACTTACGGTTCATCAGCATGCGGTATGCACGATCTTTCTGCGCAGCGTCGGTTTTATCGACATTACGGGTATCCAGCAGTTCGATTAAATGCCAGCCGAATGAAGAGTGAACCGGTGCACTCATTTGACCTTTGTTCAGGCGAGTCAGGGCGTCACGGAAGGCCGGATCGAAAATATCTGGTGTAGCCCAGCCGAGATCACCGCCCTGGTTAGCAGAGCCTGGATCCTGAGAGAACTCTTTCGCTGCGGCAGCAAAAGTCGTTTTACCACTCTTGATATCAGCAGCAATCTGTTCCAGTTTCACACGGGCCTGTTCGTCAGTCATGATCGGCGACGGTTTCAGCAGAATATGGCGAGCATGAACTTCGGTCACCGAGATATTTTTGCTTTCGCCGCGCAGGTCGTTAACTTTCAGAATATGGAAGCCAACGCCGGAACGAATCGGGCCAACAATGTCGCCTTTCTTCGCGGTGCTTAATGCCTGGGCGAAGATCCCGGGTAACTCCTGAATACGGCCCCAGCCCATCTGGCCGCCGTTCAGCGCCTGCTGGTCGGCAGAATGAGCAATCGCCAGCTTACCGAAATCAGCGCCGTTACGCGCCTGATCGACAATGGCGCGCGCCTGGCTTTCCGCTTCGTTCACCTGATCAGAGGTCGGGTTTTCCGGCAGCGGGATCAGGATGTGGCTCAGGTTCAGCTCAGTGCTGGCGTCGTTTTGGTTACCCACCTGCTGCGCCAGGGATTCGACTTCCTGCGGCAGGATGGTGATGCGACGACGCACCTCGTTGTTACGCACTTCAGAGATAATCATCTCTTTGCGGATCTGGTTACGATAGGTGTTGTAGTTCAGTCCATCGTAAGCCAGACGGCTGCGCATCTGATCCAGCGTCATGTTGTTCTGTTTCGCGATGTTAGCAATCGCCTGATCCAGCTGCTCATCGGAGATTTTCACTCCCATTTTCTGCCCCATCTGCAGGATGATTTGATCCATGATCAAACGTTCCATGATTTGGTGGCGCAGCGTCGCGTCATCAGGAAGTTGCTGCCTTGCCTGAGCAGCGTTCAGTTTTACCGACTGCATTAATCCATCAACGTCGCTTTCCAGCACGACGCCGTTATTGACGACGGCTGCGACTTTATCGACTACCTGGGGGGCAGCGAAACTGGTATTCGCGATCATGGCGATACCGAGAAGCAGCGTTTTCCAGTTCTTCATACTTTTTCCATTTCAATTAACCGCACTGCGGATTACGTGGTAAATCAACAAATCACAAAGTGTTTTGATACGGCAGAATGTTCGAACGCAGCATCTCTTGCGTACCCAGACCGTAGTTGGAGCTCAGGCCGCGAAGTTCGATGTTAAAGCCGATTGCGTTGTCATATACCGCATGTTGTTTATCGTTATCCCAACCGTTCAGCTTCCGCTCGTAACCGACGCGAATTGCATAGCAGCAGGAGCTGTATTGCACACCTAACATAGAGTCGGCTTGCTTGTTCGCATTGGTGTCGTAGTAGTAGGCCCCAACAATGGACCAACGATCGGCAATTGGCCAGCTGGCGACAGCACCTACCTGCGAAATACCATTCTTATATTGCTCAGCAGTGGAATAGTACTTAGGCAGCGTAGCCTGAATATATTCCGGGCTGGCGTAACGGTAATTCAGCTGTACCAGACGGTCTTCATCCCGACGGTATTCAATGCTGGAGTTACTGGTCGCTACGTTATCCAGACGTGTATCGTACTGAATCCCGCCACGCAATCCCCAACGCTCGGAGATACGCCAGTAAGTATCGCCTGCCCACACCAGTGAACCCGTTTTGTCGTCATTCTCCCATGTTATGTTGTCATCGCCAGTGCGAGACTCCGTGAAATAGTAGATTTGACCAACGGAAATATTAAAACGTTCAACGGCAGCATCATCATATATGCGAGATGTGACACCGGTCGTCACCTGGTTAGCGGAGGCAATACGGTCAAGACCGCCGTAAGTCCGGTCCCGGAACAGGCCAGAGTAGTCAGATTGCAGCAGAGACGAGTCGTAGTTATAGATGTCGCTCTGATCGCGATACGGCACGTACAAATACTGCGCGCGCGGTTCCAGCGTTTGGGTATAACCCGGAGCCAGCATTTCCATATCGCGTTCAAAGACCATTTTGCCGTCAACTTTGAATTGCGGCATTACGCGGTTAACGGATTCGTCCAGCTTGGTCGTGTTTCTGGAGTTATACCAGTCAAGATTGGTTTGCTGATAATGGGTTGCCAGCAACTTCGCTTCGGTATTGATGCTGCCCCAGTTATTAGAGAGCGGCAAATTGATGGTCGGTTCCAGGTGAACACGGGTTGCTTCAGGCATGTCGTCTCTGGTGTTAACAAAGTGCACTGCCTGGCCGTAAATACGCGTATCAAACGGACCAACATCATTCTGGTAGTAATTAACGTCTAACTGCGGCTCTGCCGAGTAGCTACTGGTGTTCTGTTCGCTGAAAACCTGGAACTGCTTGGTTGAAACGGTGGCATTGAAGTTTTGCACCGCATAGCCAACGCTGAATTTTTGCGTTGCGTAGCCGTCAGTACTGGAACCGTACTTGTTATCGAAATCATTGAAGTAGCTAGGATCGCTGACCTTGGTGTAGTCGACGTTGAAACGCCACACCTGATCCATGACCCCGGAGTGGTTCCAGTAGAATAACCAACGACGTGAACTGTCATCGTTCGGGTGTTCATCTTCATAGACTTTATCTGAAGGCAGATAGTCCAGTTCCATCAAGCCAGCGCCCGCTTGGGAGAGGTAGCGGAATTCGTTCTCCCACATGATGTTGCCACGACGATGCATATAATGCGGCGTGATGGTGGCATCCATATTTGGCGCGATGTTCCAGTAATATGGCAGGTAGAACTCAAAGTAGTTGGTGGTGGTGTACTTGGCGTTCGGGATCAAGAAACCAGAGCGACGTTTGTCACCCACCGGCAACTGCAAATAGGGGCTATAAAAGATCGGTACCGGACCCACCTTAAAGCGGGCGTTCCAGATCTCCGCAACTTGTTCTTCGCGGTCATGAATAATTTCGCTACCTACCACGCTCCAGGTGTCAGAACCCGGCAGACAGGAGGTAAAGCTACCGTTATCCAGAATGGTATAGCGGTTTTCGCCACGTTGTTTCATCAGGTCCGCTTTACCGCGACCCTGGCGACCCACCATCTGGTAATCACCTTCCCAGACGTTGGTATCTTTGGTGTTCAGATTCGCCCAGCCTTTCGGCCCTTTGAGGATCACCTGGTTATCGTCGTAATGGACATTACCGAGCGCATCAACGGTACGTACCGGCTCCGGTTGTCCTGGTGCCTCTTTTTGATGGAGCTGCACTTCGTCGGCCTGCAGACGGCTGTTACCCTGCATGATATCCACGCTGCCAGTAAACACGGCGTCATCCGGGTAGTCCCCTTTCGCGTGGTCAGCATTGATAGTCACGGGTAAGTCATTGGTATCGCCCTGTACCAGAGGACGGTCATAGCTTGGCACGCCCAACATGCACTGTGAGGCGAGGTCGGCTGCCAGTCCCTGTTGACTATAAAGGGCGGTGGCAATCATGGTGGCCAGGAGAGTGGGGATACGTTTTTTCATACGTTGATTTTATTGTTCCATCATCGGTAACGTTGCGCGTGACAAACGGTCAGAGACTAACGTACTCGTCATCTCTACGCTAGTGTTAATCCTGTCCGAATAGCGTCAGTGGTGTTAGGCACGGCATTGAATGACAGGTATGATAATGCAAATTATAGGCGATGTCCCACAATTGACCGCAGCCGGAAAACGGTAAAAGCACCTTTATATTGTGGGAGATAGCCCTGATATCCGTGTGTCGATTTGGGGAATATATGCAGTATTGGGGAAAAATCATTGGCGTGGCCGTGGCCTTACTGATGGGCGGCGGCTTTTGGGGCGTAGTGTTAGGCCTGTTAATTGGCCATATGTTTGATAAAGCCCGTAGCCGTAAAATGGCGTGGTTCGCCAACCAGCGTGAGCGTCAGGCGCTGTTTTTTGCCACCACTTTTGAAGTGATGGGGCATTTAACCAAATCCAAAGGTCGCGTCACGGAGGCTGATATTCATATCGCCAGCCAGTTGATGGACCGAATGAATCTTCATGGCGCTTCCCGTACTGCGGCGCAAAATGCGTTCCGGGTGGGAAAATCAGACAATTACCCGCTGCGCGAAAAGATGCGCCAGTTTCGCAGTGTCTGCTTTGGTCGTTTTGACTTAATTCGTATGTTTCTGGAGATCCAGATTCAGGCGGCGTTTGCTGATGGTTCACTGCACCCGAATGAACGGGCGGTGCTGTATGTTATTGCTGAAGAATTAGGGATCTCCCGCGCCCAGTTTGACCAGTTTTTGCGCATGATGCAGGGCGGTGCACAGTTTGGCGGCGGTTATCAGCAGCAATCTGGCGGTGGTAACTGGCAGCAAGCGCAGCGTGGCCCGACGCTGGAAGATGCCTGTAATGTGCTGGGCGTGAAGCCGACGGATGATGCGACCACCATCAAACGTGCCTACCGTAAGCTGATGAGTGAACACCATCCCGATAAGCTGGTGGCGAAAGGTTTGCCGCCTGAGATGATGGAGATGGCGAAGCAGAAAGCGCAGGAAATTCAGCAGGCATATGAGCTGATAAAGCAGCAGAAAGGGTTTAAATAAGTTTTAAACTGTAGGCCTGATAAGACGCGGCCCGCGTCGCATCAGGCAATCGGCGCACAATTGCCGGATGCGGCGTGAACGCCTTATCCGCCTACCGAACTGCGCCAGCGTGACGATTAAAAATCCGCTGGCGCTTTAAACGTCATACTATTGCCATACGCCGGATGGGTAATCGTCAACATCTCTGCATGTAGCAACAAACGCGGTGCCATCGCTCTCGCTTCTGGTGATGCATAAAAACGATCGCCGAGAATCGGATGCCCCAGCGCCAGCATATGCACACGCAATTGATGCGAACGCCCGGTAATCGGTTTTAACACCACTCTTGCCGTGTTATCCGCCGCATACTCCACCACTTCATATTCCGTCTGCGCAGGTTTACCCGTTTCGTAACAGACTTTCTGTTTCGGGCGGTTTGGCCAGTCGCAAATCAGCGGCAGATCCACCAGACCTTCTGCGGGGGATGGATGCCCCCAGACGCGGGCCACATACTGCTTTTTCGGCTCGCGCTCGCGGAACTGGCGTTTTAACTCCCGCTCCGCGGCTTTGGTCAGCGCCACTACAATCACGCCGCTGGTAGCCATATCCAGACGATGCACCGATTCTGCCTGCGGATAATCACGCTGAATGCGCGTCATCACGCTGTCTTTGTGCTCTTCCAGACGACCCGGCACAGACAACAAACCGCTCGGCTTGTTGACCACCATAATGTGGTCATCCTGATACAGGATAACCAACCAGGGTTCCTGCGGTGGATTGTAGTTTTCCATCCCCATTTTCAGCTCCGTTACTGATGCGTCACAACGATCAAACGCAGGGCATCCAGACGCCAACCTGCCTGATCCAGGCTTTCCATTATCTGCTGACGGTTGCTCTCAATGGCGGTCAGTTCGTCGTCACGAATGTTCGGGTTCACTGCACGCAGAGCTTCCAGACGAGACAGCTCGGCAGACAGTTTTTCGTCGGCTTCGTTACGCGCTGCATCAATCAATGCACGGGCAGATTTCTCGATCTGCGCTTCACCCAGTTGAAGGATAGCGTGAACATCCTGCTGCACGGCGTTAACCAGTTTGCTGCCGGTGTGACGGTTAACCGCGTTAAGCTGGCGGTTAAAGGTTTCAAACTCTACCTGCGCCGCTAGGTTGTTGCCGTTTTTATCCAGCAGCATACGTACCGGCGTCGGTGGCAGGAAGCGGTTGAGCTGCAACTGCTTCGGAGCCTGGGCTTCAACCACATAAATCAGTTCCACCAACAGCGTACCTACCGGCAACGCTTTGTTTTTTAACAGTGAAATCGTGCTGCTACCGGTATCGCCAGAAAGGATCAGATCCAGACCGTTGCGGATCAGCGGATGCTCCCAGGTAATAAACTGTGCATCTTCACGCGCCAGTGCCACTTCACGATCAAAGGTGATGGTGATGCCATCTTCCGACAGGCCAGGGAAGTCCGGCACCAGCATATGATCGGACGGCGTCAGCACGATCATGTTGTCGCCGCGATCGTCCTGATTGATACCGATAATATCGAACAGGTTCATGGCGAAGGCGATCAGGTTGGTATCGTCATCCTGCTCTTCAATGCTTTCTGCCAGTGCCTGGGCTTTTTCGCCACCGTTGGAGTGGATTTCCAGCAGGCGGTCACGACCCTGTTCCAGCTGTGCTTTCAGCGCTTCATGTTGCTCGCGGCAGTTTTTGATCAGATCGTCAAAGCCTTCGGTTTGATCCGGTGAAGCCAGATAGTTAATCAGATCGTTGTATACGCTATCGTAAATAGTGCGTCCGGTCGGGCAGGTGTGCTCAAATGCATCCAGACCTTCGTGATACCAGCGCACCAGCACCGACTGAGCGGTTTTCTCCAGATAAGGCACATGGATCTGAATATCGTGCGCCTGGCCGATACGATCCAGACGACCAATACGCTGCTCCAGTAGATCCGGGTTGAATGGCAGGTCAAACATCACCATGTGGCTGGCGAACTGGAAGTTACGTCCTTCAGAACCGATTTCTGAGCACAGCAGTACCTGTGCGCCGGTGTCTTCTTCGGCAAACCAGGCGGCAGCGCGGTCACGTTCGATAATCGACATACCTTCGTGGAACACCGCAGCGCGAATACCTTCACGTTCGCGCAGTACCTGCTCCAGTTGCAGCGCAGTGGCAGCTTTGGCGCAGATCACCAGCACTTTCTGAGAGCGATGGCTGGTCAGGTAGCCCATCAGCCACTCAACGCGCGGATCGAAGTTCCACCAGGTGGCGTTATCACCTTCAAATTCCTGATAAATACGCTCCGGGTAGAGCATATCGCGAGCACGATCTTCCGCACTTTTACGTGCGCCCATAATGCCGGAGACTTTAATAGCCGTCTGATACTGCGTCGGTAGCGGCAGTTTAATGGTGTGCAGCTCGCGTTTCGGGAATCCTTTCACACCGTTACGCGTGTTACGGAACAGCACGCGGCTGGTGCCGTGGCGATCCATCAGCATCGAAACCAGCTCCTGACGGGCGCTCTGGGCATCTTCGCTGTCGCTGTTTGCTGCCTGCAACAGCGGCTCGATATCCTGCTCGCCGATCATCTCGCCGAGCATGTTCAGTTCGTCATTGCTCAGTTTGTTACCTGCCAGCAGCATGGCAACGGCGTCCGCAACCGGACGATAATTTTTCTGCTCTTCAACGAACTGCGCAAAATCGTGGAAACGGTTCGGGTCCAGCAGACGCAGACGGGCGAAGTGGCTTTCCATCCCCAGCTGTTCCGGGGTCGCGGTCAGCAGCAGAACGCCCGGCACGTGCTCTGCCAGTTGTTCAATGGCCTGATATTCACGGCTTGGCGCATCTTCGCTCCACACCAGGTGATGCGCTTCATCGACCACCAGCAGGTCCCATTCGGCTTCACAGAGATGTTCCAGGCGCTGTTTGCTACGACGGGCAAAATCCAGCGAGCAAATCACCAGCTGTTCGGTGTCAAACGGGTTGTAAGCATCGTGCTGAGCTTCGGCATAACGCTCATCATCAAATAGCGCAAAGCGCAGGTTGAAACGGCGCAGCATTTCTACCAGCCACTGATGCTGTAAGGTTTCCGGGACGATAATTAGCACACGTTCAGCAGCGCCAGAGAGCAGTTGCTGATGCAGGATCATCCCGGCTTCAATGGTTTTCCCTAAACCCACTTCGTCAGCCAGCAGGACGCGCGGCGCGTGGCGGCGACCAACATCATGAGCGATGTTGAGCTGATGCGGAATCAGGCTGGTACGCTGACCGCGCAGGCCGCTGTACGGCATACGGAACTGTTCGCTGGAATACTTACGCGCGCGATAACGCAGCGCAAAGCGGTCCATACGGTCAATCTGCCCGGCAAACAGACGGTCCTGCGGTTTGCTGAACACCAGTTTGCTATCAAGGAAAACTTCACGCAGGGCTACGCCGGACTCTTCAGTATCCAGGCGAGTACCGATATAGGTCAGCAAGCCATTTTCTTCTTTTACTTCTTCGACTTGCATCTGCCAGCCGTCATGGCTGGTAATAGTATCACCAGGGTTGAACATCACGCGGGTCACGGGGGAATCACTGCGTGCGTACAGACGGTTTTCACCAGTAGATGGGAAAAGTAAAGTGACAGTTCGCGCATCCACCGCGACAACGGTTCCAAGTCCCAATTCGCTTTCTGTATCGCTGATCCAGCGTTGACCAAGTGTAAAAGGCATATGTGTTCGGCTCTATATCTTTAATTGCAGGCAATAACCACCCGCTACCGTGCTTATGAGGTAGTGGTGTTATTCAGGTCCAGGAATGGAAAGGGCGCTATGGTACTGGATGGCAAAGCATTCGTCACGCATCAAAATGGTATCTGGCGAACTCTTTTTTTTGCTCAAAATAGCCCAAGTTGCCCGGTCATAAGTGTAGCAAAATTATCCTCAATAAAAGGGAGTATTCCCTCCGCCACGGGTTGTAGCTGGCGGGTCAGATAGTGTTCGTAATCCAGTGGTGAACGTTGGTAGTCCAGCGGCTCCGGGCCGTTGGTGGTCCATACGTACTTAATGGTGCCGCGATTCTGATATTGCAAGGGGCGACCGCGCTTTTGGTTTTCTTCATCGGCAAGGCGAGCGGCGCGTACATGAGGCGGCACATTACGCTGATACTCGCTCAGCGGACGGCGAAGGCGTTTACGGTAAACCAGTCGCGCATCCAGTTCACCCGCCATCAGTTTGTCGATGGTTTCGCGTACATATTCCTGATATGGCTCGTTGCGGAAGATGCGCAGGTATAGCTCCTGCTGAAACTGCTGGGCCAGCGGCGTCCAGTCGGTGCGCACGGTTTCCAGCCCTTTAAACACCATCCGCTGTTTATCGCCCTCCTGAATCAGCCCGGCGTAGCGCTTTTTACTGCCGGTATCGGCTCCGCGAATGGTTGGCATCAGAAAACGGCAGAAATGAGTTTCATACTCCAGTTCTAATGCGCTGGTCAGCCGTTGTTTTTGCAGCGTTTCCGCCCACCAGGCGTTAACGTGCTGCACCAGTACACGACCGATTTTCGCCGCCTCTTCTTCCGAATGTGCACCTTTTAGCCAGACAAAAGTCGAGTCGGTATCTCCGTAGATAACGTCGTAGCCCTGCGCTTCAATCAATGCTTTGGTCTGCCGCATGATCTGATGACCACGCATGGTGATCGACGATGCCAGGCGCGGATCGAAGAAGCGGCAGGCGGTGGTGCCGAGCACGCCATAAAAGGCATTCATAATGATCTTCAGCGCCTGCGAAAGCGGCTTATTACCCTGACGTTTGGCTTCATCGCGCCCGTGCCAGATGTTAGTCACAATCTCCGGCAGGCAATGTTTCTCCCGTGAGAACCAGGCATCGAGAAAACCTTCGGTACTGTGCTCTGGATCAGGTTGCGCCATGCCTTCAACCAGCCCGACGGGATCAATCAGAAAGGTGCGGATGATCGACGGGTACAGGCTTTTATAGTCCAGCACCAGCACTGAATCATAAAGCCCTGGCCGTGAATCCATCACGTAGCCGCCAGGGCTGGCGTGCGGTGGCACTTCGCCGAGATTAGGCGCGACATAACCAGCGCGATGCATTCGCGGAAAATAGAGATGACCAAACGCTGCCACCGAACCGCCGTGCCGATCCACCGGCAGGCCGTTCACCGTTGCTCGTTCGAGTAAAAATGGCATGATTTCAGTTTTGTGGAAGATCTGCGTCACCAGCTCGCAATCTTTCAGGTTATAAGTTGCCAGCGCAGGTTTATCTTCGGCGAAACGGCGGTCAATTTCGTCCATTCGATCCCACGGGTTATCGATAGATTTTCCTTCGCCTAATAGCTCCTGAGCGACAGTTTCCAGCGAGAATGAAGAGAAATTCCAGAACGCGGATTTCAGCGCTTCGATACCGTCGATAATTAGCCGACCTTTAGCCTGGGCAAAAAAGACGCCGTTTTTAAAGCCGTGCTCGCGCCACTCCAGCTCGCTATTATCGCGCCCAAGACGCAGCGGAAGACGGTAACGCTCGGCATGTTTTTGCAGCATTCGCAGATCGAACTGCACCACGTTCCAGCCGATGATCACATCGGGATCGTGGTTTGCAAACCAGGCGTTGAGTTTTTCCAGCAGCAGCGGGCGGCTGGCGACGTATTCCAGTTCGAAATCAAGCGAGGAGGCGTCGCCATTCTCCGGCCCCAGCATATAAACGATGCGCTGCCCGCAGCCTTCCAGGCCGATGCAGTACAGCTCACCGTGGCGGGTGGTTTCAATATCTATAGAAACCCACTTGAGCGGCGGACGATAGTCGGGATGCGGTTTCAGACGGGCATTAACGATAGTGCCATTGTGCATATCACCCTCGACCCACACCGGTGAGGTGATAAACCGCTCCATCAGATAGCGTTCTGGCGGGCGCACATCGGCCTCGTAGACGGTAACGCCACCTTCACGCAGGCGCTTTTCGTAATTCATCAATTGGCGATGGGCGCGACAGTAAAGGCCATACACCGGCTGGCGGTGAAAATCCTTTAACGCCAGCGGTGTCAGGCGAAAGCCTTGTTCACCCTGCAAAATATGCTGAGCGCGGGGAACCTGATCGGCGGGAATAAACGCCACGGACTCTTGCGGTGCAAGCGTAACCTGCAACGGCCCGTTGTCCGTCGCCAGCCAGAAGGAGACTTCTGTCCCTTGCGGGGTGTCCCGCCAGTGTCGGGTTAAGATAAAACCTGCCTGCGCCACGCTGAAAATCCATCAAAAAACCAGGCTTGAGTATAGCCTGGTTTCGTTTGATTGGCTGTGGTTTTATACAGTCATTACTGCCCGTAATATGCCTTCGCGCCATGCTTACGCAGATAGTGTTTATCCAGCAGCGTTTGCTGCATATCCGGTAACTGCGGCGCTAACTGACGGCAGAATATCCCCATATAAGCGACCTCTTCCAGCACGATGGCGTTATGCACCGCATCTTCGGCATTTTTGCCCCATGCAAACGGGCCGTGGGAATGGACCAGAACGCCGGGCATTTGCGCTGCATCGATACCCTGTTTTTCAAAGGTTTCTACGATGACGTTACCGGTTTCCCACTCATATTCGCCGTTGATTTCTGCGTCGGTCATTTTGCGGGTGCAGGGAATGGTGCCGTAGAAATAGTCGGCGTGGGTGGTGCCGATTGCTGGAATCGACTGACCCGACTGCGCCCAGATGGTGGCGTGGCGCGAGTGCGTATGCACAATGCCGCCAATGGAGGGGAATGCCTGATAGAGCAGCCGGTGAGTTGGCGTGTCGGAGGAGGGCTTTTTCGTACCTTCAACCACTTCACCGGTTTCGATGCTAACCACGACCATATCGTCAGCGGTCATGACGCTGTAATCGACGCCGGAAGGTTTGATCACAAAGACGCCGCGCTCGCGATCAACGGCGCTGACGTTGCCCCATGTGAGCGTGACCAGGTTGTGTTTTGGCAGCGCCAGGTTGGCTTCTAATACCTGGCGTTTGAGATCTTCTAACATGTTGACTCCTGAGAGGTCGTTTCCCCTCACCCCGGCCCTCTCCCCAAAGGGGCGAGGGGGAAAACAATGCCGGATGCGCTTTGCTTATCCGGCCTACAAAATCGCAGCGTGTAGGCCAGATAAGACGCGTCAGCGTCGCATCAGGCGTTACATACCTGATGTGGCTACTTAGCGACGAAATCCGTAATACACTTCGTTCCAGCGCAGTGCGTCTTTAAACGCTGGCAGGCGGGTGTCGTTATCAATCACCGTGATTTCAATGTCGTGCATCTCGGCGAACTGGCGCATATCGTTGAGGTTCAGCGCATGGCTGAAGACGGTATGGTGCGCGCCACCAGCAAGGATCCACGCTTCGGAAGCAGTTGGCAGATCCGGTTGCGCTTTCCACAGCGCATTCGCCACCGGCAGTTTCGGCAGGGAGTGCGGTGTTTTCACCGTGTCGATACAGTTAACCAGCAGACGGTAACGATCGCCGAGATCAATCAGGCTGGCGACAATCGCTGGACCGGTTTGGGTATTGAAGATCAGTCGGGCAGGATCGTCCTTACCACCAATACCGAGATGCTGAACGTCGAGGATCGGTTTCTCTTCTACGGCAATCGACGGGCAGACTTCCAGCATATGGGAGCCGAGCACCAGGTCATTACCTTTCTCGAAGTGATAGGTGTAGTCCTCCATAAAGGAGGTGCCGCCCTGCAGACCGGTTGACATCACCTTCATGATGCGAAGCAGGGCGGCGGTTTTCCAGTCGCCTTCGCCCGCAAAGCCGTAACCCTGCTGCATCAGACGCTGTACGGCCAGACCTGGAAGCTGTTTCAGACCGTGCAAATCTTCAAAGGTGGTGGTGAACGCGTGGAAGCCACCTTGTTCCAGGAAACGCTTCATCCCCAGCTCAATACGCGCCGCTTCCAGCACGTTCTGTCGTTTTTCGCCGTGGATTTGTGTGGCAGGCGTCATGGTGTAGCAGCTTTCGTACTCATCGACCAGCGCGTTAACATCGCCGTCGCTGATGGAGTTCACCACCTGCACCAGATCGCCAACCGCCCAGGTATTGACGGAGAAACCGAACTTGATCTGTGCGGCAACTTTATCACCATCGGTGACCGCTACTTCACGCATGTTATCGCCAAAACGGCAGACTTTCAGATGACGGGTATCCTGTTTAGAGACCGCCTGGCGCATCCAGGAGCCGATACGCTCATGGGCTTGTTTATCCTGCCAGTGACCGGTAACCACGGCATGTTGCTGACGCATACGCGCGCCAATGAAGCCGAACTCGCGACCGCCATGTGCAGTCTGGTTCAGGTTCATAAAGTCCATATCGATACTGTCCCACGGCAGCGCCGCGTTAAACTGGGTGTGGAATTGCAGCAACGGTTTGTTGAGCATGGTCAGGCCGTTGATCCACATTTTGGCCGGGGAGAAGGTGTGCAGCCACACCACCAGACCAGCGCAACGATCGTCGTAATTCGCGTCGCGGCAAATAGCGGTGATTTCATCCGGCGTGGTGCCCAGCGGTTTCAACACCAGTTTGCAGGGCAGTTTCGCTTCCGTATTCAGCGCATTAACAACGTGCTCGGCATGTTGGGTGACCTGACGCAGGGTTTCCGGGCCATACAGATGCTGGCTGCCAATGACAAACCACACTTCATAATTATCAAAAATCGTCATTATCGTGTCCTTATAGAGTCGCAACGGCCTGGGCAGCCTGTGCCGGGGCGGAAGTTGGAAGATAGTGTTGTTCGGCGCTCATCGCCCATTGCTGATAGCGGCGATAAAGCTGTTCAAAGCGTTGTGCCTGTTCGCTGCGCGGTTGCAGGGTTTTCTCTACCGCACTGGCCATTTTTTGCTGGGCTGATGGGATGTCTGCGTGCACTTTCGCGGCGACGGCAGCAAAAATCGCCGCACCGAGCGCACAGCACTGGTCAGAGGCAACAATTTGCAGCGGGCGATTCAGCACGTCGCAGCAGGCCTGCATAATGACCTGGTTTTTCCGCGCGATGCCGCCCAGCGCCATCACGTTATTGACGGCGATCCCCTGATCGGTAAAGCACTCCATGATTGCGCGTGCGCCAAAGGCGGTGGCAGCAATCAAACCGCCGAACAGCAGCGGAGCGTCGGTAGCGAGGTTAAGATCGGTAATCACCCCTTTCAGGCGTTGGTTAGCGTTCGGTGTGCGACGACCGTTAAACCAGTCGAGCACCACCGGCAGGTGATCCAGAGACGGATTTTTGGCCCATGCTTCGGTCAGCGCCGGAAGCAGTTGTTTCTGGCTGGCGTTGATTTGCGCTTTCAGTTCCGGATGCTGGGCGGCAAGCTGTTCCAGCGGCCAGCCGAGTACGCGACCAAACCAGGCGTAGATATCACCAAACGCCGATTGGCCTGCTTCCAGACCGATAAATCCAGGTACCACGCTGCCATCAACCTGACCGCAAATACCTTTAACTGCCCGCTCGCCAACGCTCTGTTTGTCGGCAATCAGAATGTCGCAGGTGGAAGTACCGATAACTTTTACCAGTGCGTTAGGCTGTGCGCCTGCGCCAACTGCGCCCATATGGCAGTCAAACGCGCCGCCGGAAATCACCACGCTTTCAGGCAGGCCGAGACGCTGCGCCCATTCCGGGCATAAGGTGCCCACCGGAATATCGGCAGTCCAGGTGTCAGTGAACAGCGGGGAAGGCAAATGGCGATTGAGGATCGGGTCCAGCTCATCAAAGAAACTGGCTGGCGGCAAGCCGCCCCAGCTTTCGTGCCACAGAGATTTATGCCCGGCGCTGCAACGTCCGCGACGAATATCCTGCGGGCGGGTGGTACCGGAAAGCAGAGCTGGCACCCAGTCGCACAGCTCAATCCACGATGCGGCAGATTGCGCCACGGCGGTGTCCTGGCGAGTCACATGCAGGATTTTTGCCCAGAACCATTCGCTGGAATAAATACCGCCAATGTAGCGGGAGTAGTCAACGTTGCCCGGCGCGTGGCACAAACGGGTAATCTCTTCCGCTTCTTCAACCGCAGTGTGGTCTTTCCACAATACGAACATCGCGTTCGGGTTTTCGGCAAACTCCGGGCGCAGCGCCAGCACGTTACCGTCGGCATCAATCGGTGCGGGCGTCGAGCCGGTACTGTCAACGCCAATCCCGACCACAGCTGCGCGCTGTTCGACGCTAAGCTCTGCAAGCACGGTTTTCAGTGCCGCTTCCATTGACTCAATGTAGTCACGCGGATGATGACGGAACTGGTTATTCGGGGCATCACAAAATTGCCCTTTTTGCCAACGGGGATACCACTCTACGCTGGTGGCGATCTCTTCACCGCTGGCGCAATCCACCGCCAAAGCTCGCACAGAATCACTGCCAAAATCGAGGCCAATTGCAATCGCCATCGTTTCACTCCATCCAAAAAAACGGGTATGGAGAAACAGTAGAGAGTTGCGATAAAAAGCGTCAGGTAGGATCCGCTAATCTTATGGATAAAAATGCTATGGCATAGCAAAGTGTGACGCCGTGCAAATAATCAATGTGGACTTTTCTGCCGTGATTATAGACACTTTTGTTACGCGTTTTTGTCATGGCTTTGGTCCCGCTTTGTTACAGAATGCTTTTAATAAGCGGGGTTACCGGTTGGGTTAGCGAGAAGAGCCAGTAAAAGACGCAGTGACGGCAATGTCTGATGCAATATGGACAATTGGTTTCTTCTCTGAATGGCGGGAGTATGAAAAGTATGGCTGAAGCGCAAAATGATCCCCTGCTGCCGGGATACTCGTTTAACGCCCATCTGGTGGCGGGTTTAACGCCGATTGAGGCCAACGGTTATCTCGATTTTTTTATCGACCGACCGCTGGGAATGAAAGGTTATATTCTCAATCTCACCATTCGCGGTCAGGGGGTGGTGAAAAATCAGGGACGAGAATTTGTCTGCCGACCGGGTGATATTTTGCTGTTCCCGCCAGGAGAGATTCATCACTACGGCCGTCATCCGGAGGCTCGCGAATGGTATCACCAGTGGGTTTACTTTCGTCCGCGCGCCTACTGGCATGAATGGCTTAACTGGCCGTCAATATTTGCCAATACGGGTTTCTTTCGCCCGGATGAAGCGCACCAGCCGCATTTCAGCGACTTGTTTGGGCAAATCATTAACGCCGGGCAAGGGGAAGGGCGCTATTCGGAGCTGCTGGCGATAAATCTGCTTGAGCAATTGTTACTGCGGCGCATGGAAGCGATTAACGAGTCGCTCCATCCACCGATGGATAATCGGGTACGCGAGGCTTGTCAGTACATCAGCGATCATCTTGCTGACAGCAATTTTGATATCGCCAGCGTCGCACAGCATGTTTGCCTGTCGCCGTCGCGTCTGTCACATCTTTTCCGCCAGCAGTTAGGGATTAGCGTCTTAAGCTGGCGCGAGGACCAACGCATTAGTCAGGCGAAGCTGCTTTTGAGCACCACCCGGATGCCTATCGCTACCGTCGGTCGCAATGTTGGTTTTGACGATCAACTCTATTTCTCGCGAGTATTTAAAAAATGCACCGGGGCCAGCCCGAGCGAGTTCCGTGCCGGTTGTGAAGAAAAAGTGAATGATGTAGCCGTCAAGTTGTCATAATTGGTAACGAATCAGACAATTGACGGCTTGACGGAGTAGCATAGGGTTTGCAGAATCCCTGCTTCGTCCATTTGACAGGCACATTATGCAAGCATTGCTGGAACACTTTATTACCCAATCCACCGTGTATTCATTGATGGCGGTGGTGTTGGTGGCCTTTCTGGAGTCGCTGGCGCTGGTCGGTTTGATTCTACCCGGTACGGTGCTGATGGCGGGGCTGGGAGCGCTGATTGGCAGCGGCGAGTTAAGTTTCTGGCACGCCTGGCTGGCAGGGATCGTCGGTTGTCTGCTGGGCGACTGGATCTCCTTCTGGCTGGGCTGGCGTTTTAAAAAGCCGTTGCATCGCTGGTCATTTCTGAAGAAAAACAAAGCATTACTCGATAAAACTGAACATGCGTTGCATCAACACAGCATGTTCACCATTCTGGTCGGTCGCTTTGTTGGCCCGACGCGTCCGCTGGTGCCAATGGTGGCGGGAATGCTGGATCTGCCGGTGGCAAAATTCATTACGCCGAATATTATCGGCTGCCTGCTGTGGCCGCCGTTTTACTTCCTGCCTGGGATTCTGGCGGGCGCGGCGATCGATATTCCAGCCGGAATGCAGAGCGGCGAGTTTAAATGGTTGCTGCTGGCGACGGCGGTATTTTTGTGGGTTGGTGGCTGGCTGTGCTGGCGGTTATGGCGCAGCGGTAAAGCAACCGATCGTTTAAGTCATTATTTGTCGCGCGGCCGTTTGTTGTGGCTGACGCCGTTAATTTCTGCCATCGGCGTGGTGG
Organism: uncultured Escherichia sp.; assembly: GCF_948475835.1. NCBI lineage: Bacteria > Pseudomonadati > Pseudomonadota > Gammaproteobacteria > Enterobacterales > Enterobacteriaceae > Escherichia > uncultured Escherichia sp. Next base: position 50,011 of record NZ_CAOLGM010000009.1, read on the forward strand.
CGCTGGTGGTGTTAATTCGCCACCCGTTGATGCCGGTGTATATCGATATTTTGCGTAAAGTGGTTGGGGGTTAGGAGATAGTCTTGTGCGGGTTGCCTGATGCGACGCTGACCGCGTCTTATCAGGCCTACAAAACGCACTACCCGTAGGTCGGATAAGGCGTTCACGCCGCATCCGACAGTGCATACTAACCCGTAATCCCCAATAGTGCCGAAGCACTCGCCTTACCGCTCAACAACTCATTGGTCTTACCCTGCCAGGCGATGCGCCCGTCGGCGACCACCACCGAGCGTGTGGCGATCCGCGCCGCATCTTCCACACTGTGCGACACCATCAATAGCGTCATTTTTTGCTGCTGGCAGCTCGTGCTCACCAGCGTCAGCATCTCCTGACGTAACGCCGGATCGAGCGCAGAGAACGGTTCATCGAGCAATAAAATCGGCTGTTCGCGCACCAGACAACGCGCTAACGCCACGCGCTGTCGCTGACCGCCGGAAAGCTCGCCCGGTAACCGCGCCATTAAATTATCAATCCCCATCTGGCGGGCGATAGCGTGCATTTTCTCCTGCTGCGCCGCGTTCAGCTTCAATCCCGGATTAAGCCCCAGCCCGATGTTCTGCGCGACCGTCAGGTGGCTGAACAGGTTGTTCTCCTGAAACAGCATCGATACCGGGCGGCGTGACGGCGGCGTCGTGGTGTGATCAACGCCGTCGATAGTCAGCGAACCGCTGGCTGGCGTCAGAAAACCGGCGATCAAATTCAGCAGGGTACTTTTACCCGCGCCGCTTGGCCCGAGGATTGCCACCTGCTCGCCGCGTTCTACCGTTAAGCTAAAACGCATCGGCAAATGGTGATAAAGCCAGGTGATATCAGTCAGTTTTAACATTTCGCCCCGGTAGTTTTTCAATCACGGTAAACAGCAGAAAACAGAGTAGTAGCAGAATTAACGCGGTGACCGCACCGTCCTGGCTGCGATAGGAGCCAATTTGCTGGTAGAGATAAAACGGCAGGGTACGGAAATCATCGTTACCGAACAACGCCACTACGCCAAAATCACCAATCGACAGCACGCAGGCAAAAGCCAGCGCCTGCGCCAGTGGACGTTTCAGGGCGCGCAGCTCGACCACTTTTAAGCGCGACCAGCCTTCAATGCCCAGCGACTGACACAACATACTGTAGCGGGCGGTGATATCGCGCATCGGGTTTTCCAGTACTTTCAGCGCATAAGGGATCGCCATTAACGCATTGGTGAAAATCACAATGCCGTCAGCAGATTGCGGCAGGCCAATGGTGTTGTTGAGCAGTAAAAAGAAGCCGGTAGCCAGCACAATCCCCGGCATGGCGAGGATCAACATGCCGCTCATCTCCAGCGCCTGACCCGCCAGCATTTTCTGCCGCGCCCGCAGTTCGCGACTGCTCCATAGCAGCATCATGGTCAGCACTACGCACAATACACCTGCCGCCAGCGCAATACGCAACGAGGTCCACAGCGCCTGCCACAGCACCGGTTGTGCCAGCACTTCCGGCAACTGGCGATTTACCCCATCGACGATCACCGCCAGCAACGGTGGCAGCAACAGCAGCAGCGCCAGCACTATTAACACCGTGTCGCAAATGCGGCTATGCAGACGATCGTCCGGATCGCGCCAGCCTTGCAGCAGCGTGGTACCGGGCGCAATGGCCTTACTTAGTCGCTGACTCAACAGCACCAGCCCAAGGCAACACACCATCTGGAGCAGCGCCAGCATCGCCGCGCGGGCAGGATCGTAGTCGTAACTCAGCGCCTGATAAATAGCCAGCTCGATAGTAGTTGCCTGCGGACCGCCGCCCAGCGATAGCACGGTGGCGAAGCTGGCGAAACAGAGCATAAAGATAAGCGCGGCAACCGGCGGGATTTGTCGCCGTAGCCACGGCCATTCGACGAAGCGGAAAAAATGCCAGCCGCGCATCCCAAGCTGGGCGGCAAGCTGACGTTGTTCGCCGGGAATGTTTTCCAGTGCCTGGAGTAATAAGCGGCTCGCCATCGGCAGATTAAAAAATACGTGCGCCAGCAAAATGCCTTGCAGGCCGTAGGGCGAAAAGGTCCACTCCAGACCGAGCGATTGGCAGAGCGATGCCAGCCAGCCCTGACGACCATAGACGCTAAGAATGCCGAAAACAGCAACTAGCACCGGGAGGATCAAGGTCATTGCGCACAGACGCAACAGCGCCAGCCGACCCGGAAAGCGCCTGCGATAGAGGGCGCGGGCGAGGAATATCGCGGGTACGACAGAGAGTAGCGCCGAGAGAAACGCCTGCCAGAAGGAGAAGCGCACCACATGCCACAGGTAGCTGTCCTGCCAGACTGCCACCCAGTTACCCTGCGGCGCGTTCCACCACAGGGCGAGAAACGCCGCGAGCGCAACCGCTACCACCAGCGTGGCGGCGCTTACACCTGGAATTAACCAGCCGGGAATTAACGGCTGACGGCGCGTTGCCATTCGCTAATCCATGCCTGACGTTGTGCCGCCACTTCAGCTGGTGTGAACTCCAGCGTGGTGGCCGGTTTGGTCAATTGTTCAAACCCGGCAGGCAGCGTGACATTTGCCACCGGATACATCCAGTTACCGGTTGGGATCGCATTCTGAAAAGCCGGAGAAACCATAAACTGGAGGAATTTTTGCGCCAGCTCCGGCTGCTTGCTGGCAGCGGTGCGGGCGGCGACTTCCACCTGCAGATAGTGACCTTCGCTAAAGTTCGCGGCGGCGTAGTTATCTTTTTTCTCTTCGAGAATGTGATAAGCCGGAGAGGTGGTGTAACTCAGTACCAGATCGCTTTCACCTTTTAAAAACAGGCCGTAGGCTTCGCTCCAGCCTTTGGTGACCGTGACGGTTTTCTTCGCCAGTTTTTGCCAGGCTTGTGGGGCGTCATCGCCATAGACTTTTTGCATCCACAACAGCAGGCCCAGCCCCGGCGTACTGGTGCGCGGATCCTGATAAATCACCCGCCAGTTTTGATCGCTCTCAACCAATTCTTTCAGGCTTTGCGGCGGGTTTTTCAGTTTGTTCTTGTCATAGACGAAGGCGAAATAGCCGTAATCAAACGGGACGAAAGTGTCATTATTCCAGCCGCCGGGAACGTTAACGGCATCCGCTGCCACACCGCTTTTGGCAAATAGTCCGGTTTTACTGGCGGCGTCTAACAGATTGTTATCCAGCCCCAGCACCACATCGGCTTTACTATTTTTGCCTTCCATCCGTAGACCGTTGAGAAGCGAAACGCCATCTTCCAGCGCCACCAGTTTCAGTTCGCAGTTACAGTCGGCTTCAAAAGCTTTTTTGATCTTTGGACCAGGCCCCCAGTCGGCGGCGAAGGAATCGTAGGTATAAACAGTCAGAACGGGTTTAGCGAAAACGGGCGCTGTGCACAGCAACAGCAGGGGAAGACATTTTTTTAACACTTTGCACCTCAAAAAAGAGTGGCAAAGGACTTGAGAAGGAGCCTCAAATCCCTTCGCCGGCGTTATCCGGATCAGGTTCGACGGGTATTTTCTCAGCGCACGCGTTTGCGTGGCACCCCGTTGAGAACGGCGTTAGTGTAGTGATTTTGTTATCTACCAGCAATCATGGATCCGGCGGCGCAAACCACGCTGATTTAAAATCGAACCAGCCGAGGGTATTCATACGCAGGCCGCGCATACTGCGTTGTCCCTGAATGATCAGCCAGTGGTGGATAAGCGGCACCATTGCTTTACTGGCGACCAGTTGCTGGCACCAGTTCGCCAGGTTCATTTCGCCATTGCGCCAGCGGGCGGCGTCGGCTTGCCAGTCGATCGGAATACAGTGTTGGAGCAGCGGCACCTCGCACAAGTGCGCGAACAGCGAAAAATCCAGCGGCAGCGTAAAGTTGGCGCTATTAAGCCAGATATCGCTCTCGATCTCTCCTTCATGCCACTGATCGTAGCTGATCTCTTTGATTTCCAGCGTGACCTGGTGACTTGCCAGAATCTGCTGCATGATCCCGGCAATCACCCGATGCTCACTGTGATCCTGATAAAAGGTCAGGGTGAGGCTTTCCAGGCCAGCCGGTTTTTCGCTCTTTATGGTGCGGGCATGGTGCCAACGGGGGAGCAGTCCATAAGCCGGGAACCACAGTTGCTGGTACTGTTCCTCAGCGAAATAGACCAGATTAGTTGGAGAAAGCACATAGCTTACCCAGTCCCTGACTTGCTGATTCGCCCCGCGATGGGTGCGGCTGTCGAACAGTAAATAGTAGCAACCTTCCTCCAGGCGGCTTTCAATCTCTTTTTCCTCGCCCTGTGGACCTTTTAGCATCAGACCTCCAGCTGGCTCGTCGGCAATTTCCGGCAGAACCCAGACGTTAACTTCATCGATTAATGCCCGGTAACCGAAGAAGTCATCGAATGCCTGAATTTTCAGTTGATTGGTGGTGTTGCGGATCACCGCATACGGACCGGTGCCGATGGGATGGCTGGCAAAGTTACTGAGGGTTTCCCATTCGCGCGGCAGGATCATCGCCGGAACTTGTCCCAGCAGTAACGGTAACCAGCGGTCCGGTTGCGTGAGATGGATATCCAGCGTCCAGGGCGTCGGCGACACAATGTCCGCAATATGCGAATAGAGCGGCAGCGTATTGATTCGTTTTAAAGAGGCGATCACGTCGTCCATTTCCAGTTCACGACCATGATGAAAATGGACTCCTGGACGCAAAAAGAAACGCCAGTGAAGCGGTGATATTTGCTGCCAGTGGTGGGCGATGTCTGCTTCCAGTTCCCCATTTTTCTCATTTATGCGCGTTAGCGAACTGAAGATTTGCCGGGCAATATGGGTTTCGGAACGGCGCAATGCGCTGCCAGGTAGCAGATTACGCAACGGACGATAGTAGAGCACGCGCAGGATGTGCCGCCCCTGGCGGAAGCTGCGGCCCAGATGAGAAACCAGCATTTGCCGCACAGTCGCTTTGTCGCCAACCAACTGCACTAGTTGGTCGATACGATCCTGCTCCAGCAGGTCTTCCGCCCGCTGTTGCTGAAGCGCCAGCCCGGTATAGAGGAATGTCAGACGCGAGCGTTTACCACGCCCGACTTCCGCTTCCCACGTCAGCCAGCCGCGATCCTGCATGGTGTTGAGCAGGGTGCGCATATGACGACGCGAGCAGCTCAATAACGCTGCCAGTTCGTTGAGCGTTGTGTCCTGCGATTTACCCTCGCAGCATTGCCACAGGCGGATGAACTGTTGTTGCAGACGAGCAGATGGCATAAAAGGGGAACTCCTGCGCAAAAGACAGCAATTTTATTTTCCCTATATTAAGTCAATAATTCCTAACGATGAAGCAAGGAGGTGCCCCATGCGTCAGTTTTATCAGCACTATTTTACCGCGACAGCGAAGTTGTGCTGGTTGCGTTGGTTAAGCGTCCCACAACGATTAACCATGCTTGAAGAACTGATGCAGTGGGATGACCGCAATTCTGAAAGTTGACTTGCCTGCATCATGTGTGACTGAGTATTGGTGTAAAATCACCCGCCAGCAGATTATACCTGCTGGTTTTTTTTATTCTCGCCGCGCTAAAAAGGGAACGTATGATCTGGATAATGACGATGGCTCGCCGTATGAACGGTGTTTACGCGGCATTTATGCTGGTCGCTTTTATGATGGGGGTGGCCGGGGCGCTACAGGCTCCTACATTGAGCTTATTTCTGAGTCGTGAGGTTGGCGCGCAACCTTTCTGGATCGGACTCTTTTATACGGTGAATGCTATTGCTGGGATCGGCGTAAGCCTCTGGTTGGCAAAACGTTCTGACAGTCAGGGCGATCGGCGAAAACTGATTATATTTTGCTGTTTGATGGCTATCGGCAATGCGCTATTGTTTGCATTTAATCGTCATTATCTGACGCTTATCACCTGTGGTGTGCTTCTGGCATCTCTGGCCAATACGGCAATGCCACAGTTATTTGCTCTGGCGCGGGAATATGCGGATAACTCGGCGCGAGAAGTGGTGATGTTTAGCTCGGTGATGCGTGCGCAGCTTTCTCTGGCATGGGTTATCGGTCCACCGTTGGCCTTTATGCTGGCGTTGAATTACGGCTTTACGGTGATGTTTTCGATTGCCGCCGGGATATTCACACTCAGTCTGGTATTGATTGCATTTATGCTTCCGTCTGTGGCGCGGGTAGAACTGCCGTCGGAAAATGCTTTATCAATGCAAGGTGGCTGGCAGGATAGTAACGTACGGATGTTATTTGTCGCCTCGACGTTAATGTGGACCTGCAACACCATGTACATTATTGATATGCCGTTGTGGATCAGTAGCGAGTTAGGATTGCCAGACAAACTGGCGGGTTTCCTGATGGGGACGGCAGCTGGACTGGAAATACCAGCAATGATTCTGGCTGGCTACTATGTCAAACGTTATGGTAAGCGGCGAATGATGGTCATAGCAGTGGCGGCAGGAGTACTGTTTTACACCGGATTGATTTTCTTTCATAGCCGTATGGCGTTGATGACGCTGCAACTTTTTAACGCTGTATTTATCGGCATTGTTGCGGGTATTGGGATGCTATGGTTTCAGGATTTAATGCCTGGAAGAGCGGGGGCAGCTACCACCTTATTTACTAACAGTATTTCTACCGGGGTAATTCTGGCTGGCGTTATTCAGGGAGCAATTGCACAAAGTTGGGGGCACTTTGCTGTCTACTGGGTAATTGCGGTTATTTCTGTTGTCGCATTATTTTTAACCGCAAAGGTTAAAGACGTTTGATGACGTGGACGATAGCGGAAAGCCCGGTCATTTGACCGGGCAAGGGGATTAATTCATAAACGCAGGTTGTTTTGCTTCATAAGCGGCAATGGCGTCGTCGTGCTGCAAGGTAAGCCCAATACTGTCCAGACCGTTCATCATGCAGTGGCGGCGGAAGGCATCGATGGTAAAGCGATAGGTTTTCTCTCCCGCTTTCACCTCTTGCGCTTCCAGATCCACGTCGAAATGGATCCCCGGATTGGCTTTCACCAGCGCAAACAGTTCGTCCACTTCTGCATCGCTTAATTTCACCGGCAGCAGCTGGTTGTTAAAGCTATTGCCGTAGAAGATGTCAGCAAAACTCGGCGCAATCACCACTTTAAAACCGTAGTCGGTCAATGCCCAGGGCGCGTGCTCACGCGAGGAGCCACAGCCGAAGTTTTCTCGTGCCAGCAAAATGGAAGCGCCCTGATACTGCGGGAAGTTCAGCACGAAGTCCGGGTTTGGCTGTTGGCCTTTTTCATCGAGAAAACGCCAGTCGTTAAACAGATGCGCGCCAAAACCCGTACGGGTCACTTTCTGCAAAAACTGTTTCGGGATGATTGCATCGGTATCGACATTGGCGGCATCCAGCGGAACCACCAGGCCTGTGTGTTTGATAAATTTCTCTGCCATGGTGTGCTCCTTATTTAATGTTGCGAATGTCGGCGAAATGTCCGGTCACAGCAGCAGCGGCAGCCATTGCCGGGCTGACCAGATGCGTGCGCCCGCCGCGCCCCTGGCGGCCTTCAAAGTTACGGTTGCTGGTGGATGCACAACGTTCGCCCGGATTCAGACGGTCGTTGTTCATCGCCAGACACATTGAGC
>NZ_CAOLGM010000009.1:57624-62030 GCF_948475835.1 uncultured Escherichia sp.
TGAGCAGCCAGGCAAGCGCCATTCAAAACCGGCTTCAATAAAGATTTTATCCAGACCTTCCGCTTCCGCCTGGGCTTTTACCGGGCCAGAGCCGGGAACCACCAGTGCCTGCACGCCTGGCGCGACTTTTCGCCCTTTGGCGATCTCCGCTGCCGCGCGTAAATCTTCAATGCGCGAGTTGGTACAGGAACCGATAAACACTTTGTCGATAGCCACTTCGGTCAGCGGAATGCCCGGTTTCAGCCCCATATAGGCCAGCGCTTTTTCTGCCGACGCGCGTTCAACCGGATCGGCAAACGAAGCCGGATCGGGAATATTGTCGTTCACGGAAATCACCTGGCCTGGATTGGTGCCCCAGGTGACCTGCGGTGAAATTTCTTCTGCTTGCAGAGTGACAACGGTATCGAAAGTTGCGCCTTCGTCGGTTTGCAGGGTTTTCCAGTAGGCAACGGCGTCGTCGAAATCTTTGCCTTTCGGCGCATGCAAACGGCCTTTGACATAGTTAAAGGTGGTTTCGTCCGGTGCAACCAGACCGGCTTTTGCGCCCATTTCGATTGCCATATTGCACAGGGTCATACGACCTTCCATGCTTAAATCACGAATTGCTTCGCCGCAAAACTCCACCACATGCCCGGTGCCGCCTGCGCTGCCAGTTTTACCGATAATTGCCAGCACGATATCTTTTGCTGTAATGCCCGGCGCGGCTTTGCCCTGGACTTCAATTTTCATGGTCTTCGCACGGCCCTGTTTCAGGGTTTGTGTTGCCAGTACGTGTTCAACTTCGGAAGTGCCGATACCAAAGGCCAGTGCGCCAAACGCGCCGTGGGTGGCGGTATGCGAGTCGCCGCAGACAATGGTCATCCCCGGCAAGGTGACGCCCTGTTCCGGCCCCATTACGTGGACGATCCCCTGATACGGGTGATTCAGGTCATACAGCTCGACGCCAAATTCTTTGCAGTTTTTAATCAGCTCCTGCATCTGGATGCGCGCCATTTCACCACAGGCATTAATGTCTTTGGTCTGGGTAGAGACGTTGTGATCCATAGTGGCGAAGGTTTTGCCCGGCTGACGTACCGGGCGACCGTGGGCGCGCAGACCATCAAACGCCTGCGGTGAGGTCACTTCATGCACCAGGTGGCGGTCGATATATAACAGCGGGGTTTCGTTTTCGGCTTCGTACACTACGTGAGCGTCGAATAATTTTTCGTATAACGTTTTAGCCATGATTACACCCCTTCTGCCACATAGCGGGCAATGATATCGCCCATTTCATCGGTACTAACGGCGGCAGCGCCACGGGCTAAATCCCCGGTGCGAATGCCTTCTTCTAATGCGCGGTTAATGGCGCGTTCAATGGCGCAAGCCGCATCATCGGCATCCAGGCTGTAGCGCAGCAGCAGTGCCAGCGACAGAATTTGCGCAATCGGGTTGGCGATGTTTTTGCCTGCGATATCTGGTGCTGAGCCGCCTGCCGGTTCATACAGACCAAAACCTTGCTCGTTCAGGCTGGCGGAAGGCAACATCCCCATCGAGCCAGTGATCATTGCGCACTCGTCAGACAGAATGTCGCCAAACAGGTTGGAGCACAGCAGAACGTCAAACTGTGATGGATCTTTAATCAGCTGCATGGTGGCGTTGTCGATGTACATATGCGCCAGTTCGACATCCGGGTATTCCGTGGCGATCTCGTTGACGATTTCACGCCATAAAATAGAGGATTGCAGCACGTTAGCTTTGTCGATTGAGGTGACTTTGTGGCGACGTTTACGAGCAGATTCAAACGCGATGCGGGCGATACGTTCGATCTCAAAACGGTGATACACCTCGGTATCAAAGGCTTTTTCATATTGTCCGCTACCTTCGCGGCCTTTTGGCTGACCGAAATAGATGCCGCCGGTCAGTTCGCGCACACACAGGATGTCGAAGCCGTTTGCGGCAATGTCTGCACGCAGCGGACAGAATGCTTCCAGCCCCTGATACAGTTTTGCCGGGCGCAGGTTGCTGAATAATTTGAAGTGCTTACGCAGAGGCAGCAGCGCGCCGCGTTCTGGTTGCTGGTCTGGTGGTAAATGTTCCCACTTCGGGCCGCCTACCGAGCCAAACAGCACGGCATCGGCTTGCTCACAACCTTCAACCGTCGCAGGCGGCAGCGGCTGCCCGTGGTTATCAATGGCTGCGCCGCCTACATCGTAATGGCTGGTGGTGATGCGCATCGCAAAGCGGTTGCGCACGGCATCCAGCACTTTCAGCGCCTGGGTCATCACTTCCGGACCAATACCGTCCCCCGGCAATACGGCAATATGGTAATTCTTCGACATCACACGGTTTCCTTGTTGTTTTCGTTGTGTTGAGCTTTGCGTTGCAACTCTTTTTCGACTTCTGCGGCGCGCCAGATATTGTTCAGTACGTGCACCATGGCTTTGGCGGAGGACTCGACAATATCGGTGGCCAGGCCGACGCCGTGGAAGCGGCGACCGTTGTAGTTGGCGACAATATCCACCTGACCCAGAGCATCTTTACCGTGACCTTTAGCAGTCAGGCTGTATTTCACCAGTTCGACGTTATAGTCAGTGATGCGGTTAATTGCCTGATAGACGGCATCGACCGGACCGTTACCGTTGGCGGCTTCTGCTTTGACTTCTTCGCCACAGGCCAGTTTGACGGCGGCGGTGGCGATATCGTTAGAGCCAGACTGCACGCTGAAGTAATCCAGACGGAAATGCTCCGGCTCTTCTTGCTGCTTACCGATGAAGGCCAGCGCCTCCAGATCGTAATCAAACACCTGACCTTTTTTGTCCGCCAGCTTCAGGAAAGCATCGTACAAATTGTCTAAATTATATTCACTTTCTTTATACCCCATCTCATCCATGCGATGTTTCACCGCCGCACGCCCCGAACGAGAGGTCAGATTCAGCTGGATTTGGTTCAGACCAATAGATTCTGGTGTCATGATTTCGTAGTTTTCGCGGTTTTTCAGCACGCCATCCTGGTGGATACCGGAGGAGTGAGCGAATGCGCCGCTGCCAACAATGGCTTTGTTTGCCGGGATCGGCATATTACAAATCTGGCTAACTAACTGGCTGGTGCGCCATATCTCCTGGTGATTAATGGCGGTGTGGACGTTGAGAATATCCTTACGAACTTTAATCGCCATGATGACTTCTTCCAGCGAACAGTTACCGGCACGCTCGCCGATCCCGTTCATTGCACCTTCCACCTGGCGTGCACCGGCATGTACCGCCGCCAGTGAGTTGCCGACCGCCAGGCCTAAATCGTCGTGGGTATGTACGGAAATAATGGCTTTGTCGATGTTAGGTACGCGTTCATACAGGCCGCTGATGATTCCGGCGAACTCAAACGGCATGGTGTAGCCCACGGTGTCCGGAATGTTGATGGTGGTGGCACCGGCATTAATCGCCGCTTCGACCACTCGCGCCAGATCGGCAATGGGTGTACGCCCGGCATCTTCGCAAGAAAATTCAACATCATCGGTGTAATTACGGGCGCGTTTCACCATATAGATAGCGCGTTCGATCACTTCATCCAGCGTGCTGCGCAGCTTGGTGGCGATGTGCATTGGCGAAGTGGCAATAAAGGTATGAATACGGAAGGCTTCGGCGACTTTCAGGGATTCGGCCGCCACGTCGATATCTTTCTCCACGCAGCGAGCTAACGCACATACGCGGCTGTTTTTAACCTGGCGGGCGATGGTTTGCACCGATTCAAAATCGCCCGGCGAAGAGACGGGGAAACCGACTTCCATCACGTCAACACCCATACGCTCAAGGGCCAGCGCAATTTGCAGTTTTTCTTTCACACTCAAGCTTGCCTGTAACGCCTGTTCACCGTCGCGCAATGTGGTATCGAAAATAATGACTTGCTGGCTCATGGTTTGGGTCCTTGTCTCTTTTAGAGCGCCTCGCTTCGGGCATAAAAAAACCCGCGCAATGGCGCGGGTTTTTTGTTTGACTGCGTGCTGGCTTAATGCTGGATGCCGCTCACTCGTCTACCGCGCAAAGAAGATGCGTTTAGTAGTAGTAGACCGATAAAGCGAACGATGTGAGTCATTAAATCAGCTCCAGATGAATGCGATATGCTTTTAGAGTTACTGGATACAAAAACGGATGTCAACCCTGACGCAATAAAAACGTCCCGCCAGCGTGAGTTCTGCACCCGTAAAATTAGCTAATTGTGCTGCGGTGGTTAAAGTAAGCGATATTAATTTCTGCTTAACTACCGACGCTTTTCATCGGTTGACATATTTCAGCATAAATTTTTGCATCTAATCAACGAGGAAAAAGGGGACAAAATGCACGCGTTGCAAAACCTATCCTGATGATTTGTATTGAATTATATGTTTTGCGATTTTTTTTGATATTGATTTGGTGAATATTATTGATCAATTA
>NZ_CAOLGM010000010.1:0-59998 GCF_948475835.1 uncultured Escherichia sp.
TGCCGAACTCAGAAGTGAAACGCCGTAGCGCCGATGGTAGTGTGGGGTCTCCCCATGCGAGAGTAGGGAACTGCCAGGCATCAAATTAAGCAGTAAGCCGGTCATAAAACCGGTGGTTGTAAAAGAATTCGGTGGAGCGGTAGTTCAGTCGGTTAGAATACCTGCCTGTCACGCAGGGGGTCGCGGGTTCGAGTCCCGTCCGTTCCGCCACCCTAATTAGGGGCGTAGTTCAATTGGTAGAGCACCGGTCTCCAAAACCGGGTGTTGGGAGTTCGAGTCTCTCCGCCCCTGCCAGAAATCATCCTTAGCGAAAGCTAAGGATTTTTTTTATCTGAAATAACCCTCTCCGAAGTAAATCCTTCTACCGGCATCCTTGCCAGCCATTCATATTAATACACTTCATCCAGCACGTTAATTTTCAAAAGATCGCGAATCAACGTATTTTTATCGCTATTTTGCAGCCATATGGCATAAAGCGGCCGTGAAAGTGTTGTGCTATCGACAACGGTATGCAGGCCGCCTTTTTTACGCGCCCAGCTGACGGGTAGCCAGGTGCAACCATTAAGCATCGCAATCTGTTGCTGTGCCAGTTCAGCAGAACTGGTTGTCAGAATGGGCACTTCGTCAGCACCGATCAAACCTGCCTCATGCTGTTGAAAATCTGGCCCCCACTCAAGTCGCAGATAATTAAGATCTCCCTTTAGTTTTGAAGGGGCACTGGTATAAAGCGCTAAAGTGAAATATCCCAGCAACTGACTACTAAATTCGTCCATTTTGGGCGCTTCAGTGGTAATAAGAAGATCAAGCTGGCGTTCATGCAGCTGTTTTACCAGAGACTGCCGTTGGGCAATTCGCGCTTCGAACTGTAAGCCTGTATGGGCATCCTGATTTTGATACAAACGTCCCAGCCACTGATTAAGCATACATTCCCACAATGAGGCGCTGGCACCGATAGAAAACTCGTTATGTCGTGAGGTATGCGCCACCTCCTTGCGGGCGGCCTGCCAGGTGCTCATGAGCGTTTCTGCATAAGGCAGTAGTTTTTCACCGGCAGCGGTTAAACGGATATTGTTTCTGTGGCGGGTGAAAAGGTTCACACCCAGTTGATTTTCCAGTTGTCTGATTCGAAAGCTCACTGCTGACTGGGTCAGATAGAGCGATTCAGCCGCTCGACCAAAGTGACGCGTTCGGCTAACTTCCAGGAAAGTTTTTAACAATTCCGTATCCACAGTGCTCTCCGCAAAATTATTTGTCGTTATAATTTAAATGTTTTGTTTTACACTCTGTCAAGCGTAACTAATACTCCGCGCCATAACTAGCTCGGTCAAAGAATTAGGAGCGTGCAGGATGGCGGAAAGCTTTACGACGACTAATCGATATTTCGACAATAAACATTATCCACGTGGATTCTCTCGTCATGGTGATTTCACCATCAAAGAGGCACAACTGCTTGAGCGTCATGGTTATGCCTTCAATGAGTTGGATCTTGGCAAACGCGAGCCGGTTACCGAGGAAGAGAAACTCTTCGTAGCAGTATGCCGTGGCGAACGTGAGCCAGTGACAGAAGCAGAACGCGTGTGGTCCAAGTATATGACGCGTATTAAGCGTCCAAAACGTTTTCACACCCTTTCCGGCGGTAAACCGCAGGTTGAAGGTGCTGAAGACTACACCGATTCTGATGATTAATAAAAAGGGCGAAATGCCCTTTTTTTATGTCAGTAGTTTTTGCAGATGGATGAGCAAACGGTCAATCGCACGATAGCTAACTGCCTCCTGCAAATGCTGACGTGTGATAATGTCAGACTGATCAATATCAGCAATGGTTCGTGCAACTTTCAATAACCGCTGCCAGGCACGAATCGATAACCCCAGATGGATCAGTGTTCCTTCCAACCACATCGCATCTTCGCTCTCAAGTTTGCAGAATTGGCGTATTTCCGGACTATCCAGCCAGGCATTCAGTTTATTCTGCCGCTTAAATTGGCGCTCTCTGGCGGCCATTACGCGTTGTTTAACGGTGGCGCTGCTTTCTCCCGGCACTACCGTTTTACTCAAAATGCCGGGGGGTGGTAATGGGATCTCCAGTGAGAGATCGAAGCGGTCGAGAAAGGGCCCCGAGAGCCGGTTGAGATAACGTAATGTCTGTTCTGGCGTGCAGCGGTTATGGTTTCCCTGATAATGTCCGGTAGGGCTGGGATTCATCGCCGCGACAAGCTGGAAACGGGCTGGATAGGTTATTTTTGCTCGTGTGCGTGAAAGATGGATCTGCCCGGATTCAATCGGCTCTCGCAAGGCATCCAGTGTACGCCGTTCAAATTCAGGTAGCTCATCAAGAAAAAGCACGCCGTTATGCGCCAACGAAATTTCACCTGGCCCTGGAATTGCACCACCGCCCACCATCGCAGTTAACGACGCACTGTGATGAGGTGAGCGGAACGGGCGCTGCCGCCATTGTTTTTGTACTGATTCAGCATTTACCAGACTTAATATCGCAGCGCTCTCCAGTGCCTCTTCATTGCTTAAATCTGGCAACAGGCCATTAATACGGCTGGCGAGCATTGTTTTACCTGTTCCCGGCGGCCCAATCAGTAAAAGGTTGTGCCCGCCAGCGGCGGTAATTTCCAGTCCTCGCTTTCCTTGTTCCTGACCGACAACATCACTGAGATCATGTTGTAGCGCCCGGGATACTGCATCAGTTGGTTTCGGGCGTTCGAGAGCGTGCTTACCTTCCAGAAACGCACAGACAGCTTGCAGATGATCGGCTATCAGGCATCCTTCACCGTTAATTAGCCCCACTTCATCTTCGTTATCTTTCGCGACGATAATTTTTCTGCCCGACTTAATAGCTTCAGTTGCACTGGAGATTGCACCGGGAACGCCACGCAGAGCGCCTGTAAGAGCCAGTTCTCCGACTAATTCATATTCATCTAACTTATTGGCTGTAAGCTGTTCTGAGGCCGCCAGCAACGCAATGGCGATAGGTAAATCATATCGTCCCCCTTCTTTTGGCAGATCGGCTGGAGCCAGGTTGATGGTGATTTTTTTCGCCGGATATTCATATCCGCTATTGATAATGGCGCTGCGCACGCGATCGCGAGCTTCTTTTACCGTTGTTTCTGGTAAGCCCACCATCGTTAAGCCGGGTAGACCTTTACTGATATGTACCTCAACAGTGATCGGGGGTGCATTTACTCCCAGGGCTGCGCGGGTATGAACAATTGACAGTGACATAAGCCCTCCTTGAGTCACCATTATGTGCATAAGATATCGCTGCTGTAGCCCGCTAATTCGTGAATTTTAGTGGCTGATTCCTGTTTATTTGTGCAAGTGAAGTTGAGTTGTTCTGGCGGTGGAATGATGCTCGCAAAAATGCAGCGGACAAAGGATGAACTACGAGGAAGGGAACAACATTCATACTGAAATTGAATTTTTTTCACTCAATATTTTATTTTTAAAAAACAACAATTTATATTGAAATTATTAAACGCATCATAAAAATCGGCCAAAAAATATCTTGTACTATTTACAAAACCTATGGTAACTCTTTAGGCATTCCTTCGAACAAGATGCAAGAAAAGACAAAATGACAGCCCTTCTACGAGTGATTAGCCTGGTCGTGATTAGCGTGGTGGTGATTATTATCCCACCGTGCGGGGCTGCACTTGGACGAGGAAAGGCTTAGAGATCAAGCCTTAACGAACTAAGACCCCCGCACCGAAAGGTCCGGGGGTTTTTTTTGACCTTAAAAACATAACCGAGGAGCAGACAATGAATAACAGCACAAAATTCTGTTTCTCAAGATTCAGGACGGGGAACTAACTATGAATGGCGCACAGTGGGTGGTACATGCGTTGCGGGCACAGGGTGTGAACACCGTTTTCGGTTATCCGGGTGGCGCAATTATGCCGGTTTACGATGCATTGTATGACGGCGGCGTGGAGCACTTGCTGTGCCGACATGAGCAGGGTGCGGCAATGGCGGCTATCGGTTATGCCCGTGCTACCGGCAAAACTGGCGTATGTATCGCCACGTCTGGTCCGGGCGCAACCAACCTGATAACCGGGCTTGCGGACGCACTGTTAGATTCTATCCCTGTTGTTGCCATCACCGGTCAAGTGTCCGCACCGTTTATCGGCACTGACGCATTTCAGGAAGTGGATGTCCTGGGATTGTCGTTAGCCTGTACCAAGCACAGCTTTCTGGTGCAGTCGCTGGAAGAATTGCCGCGCATCATGGCTGAAGCATTCGACGTTGCCAGCTCAGGTCGTCCTGGTCCGGTTCTGGTCGATATCCCAAAAGATATCCAGCTAGCCAGCGGTGACCTGGAACCGTGGTTCACCACCGTTGAAAACGAAGTGACTTTCCCACATGCCGAAGTCGAGCAAGCGCGCCAGATGCTGGCAAAAGCGCAAAAACCGATGCTGTACGTTGGTGGTGGCGTGGGTATGGCGCAGGCAGTTCCTGCTTTACGAGAATTTCTCGCTACCACAAAAATGCCTGCCACCTGCACGCTGAAAGGGCTGGGCGCAGTTGAAGCAGATTATCCGTACTATCTGGGCATGCTGGGAATGCATGGCACCAAAGCGGCGAACTTCGCGGTGCAGGAGTGCGACTTGCTGATCGCCGTGGGTGCACGTTTTGATGACCGGGTGACCGGCAAACTGAACACCTTCGCACCACACGCCAGTGTTATCCATATGGATATCGACCCGGCAGAAATGAACAAGCTGCGTCAGGCACATGTGGCATTACAAGGTGATTTAAATGCTCTGTTACCAGCATTACAGCAGCCGTTAAATATCAATGACTGGCAGCTACACTGCGCGCAGCTGCGTGATGAACATGCCTGGCGTTACGACCATCCCGGTGACGCTATCTACGCGCCATTGTTGTTAAAACAACTGTCGGATCGTAAACCTGCGGATTGCGTCGTGACCACAGATGTGGGGCAGCACCAGATGTGGGCTGCGCAGCACATCGCCCATACTCGCCCGGAAAATTTCATCACCTCCAGCGGCTTAGGCACCATGGGTTTCGGTTTACCGGCGGCGGTTGGCGCGCAAGTCGCGCGACCGAACGATACCGTCGTCTGTATCTCCGGTGACGGCTCTTTCATGATGAATGTACAAGAGCTGGGCACCGTAAAACGTAAGCAGTTACCGTTGAAAATCGTCTTACTCGATAACCAACGGTTAGGGATGGTTCGACAATGGCAGCAACTGTTTTTCCAGGAACGATATAGCGAAACCACCCTTACCGATAACCCCGATTTTCTCATGTTAGCCAGCGCCTTCGGCATCCCTGGCCAACACATCACCCGTAAAGACCAGGTTGAAGCGGCACTCGACACCATGCTGAACAGTGATGGGCCATACCTGCTTCATGTCTCAATCGACGAACTTGAGAACGTCTGGCCGCTGGTGCCGCCTGGTGCCAGTAATTCAGAAATGTTGGAGAAATTATCATGATGCAACATCAGGTCAATGTATCGGCTCGCTTCAATCCGGAAACCTTAGAACGTGTTTTACGCGTGGTGCGTCATCGTGGTTTCCACGTCTGCTCAATGAATATGGCCGCCGCCAGCGATGCACAAAATATAAATATCGAATTGACCGTTGCCAGCCCACGGTCGGTCGACTTACTGTTTAGTCAGTTAAATAAACTGGTGGACGTCGCACACGTTGCCATCTGCCAGAGCACAACCACATCACAACAAATCCGCGCCTGAGCGCAAAAGGAATATAAAAATGACCACGAAGAAAGCTGATTACATTTGGTTCAATGGGGAGATGGTTCGCTGGGAAGACGCGAAGGTGCATGTGATGTCGCACGCGCTGCACTATGGCACTTCGGTTTTTGAAGGCATCCGTTGCTACGACTCGCACAAAGGACCGGTTGTATTCCGCCATCGTGAGCATATGCAGCGTCTGCATGACTCCGCCAAAATCTATCGCTTCCCGGTTTCGCAGAGCATTGATGAGCTGATGGAAGCTTGTCGTGACGTGATCCGCAAAAATAATCTCACCAGCGCCTATATCCGTCCGCTGATCTTCGTTGGTGATGTTGGCATGGGAGTAAACCCGCCAGCGGGATACTCAACCGACGTGATTATCGCTGCTTTCCCGTGGGGAGCGTATCTGGGCGCAGAAGCGCTGGAGCAGGGGATCGATGCGATGGTTTCCTCCTGGAACCGCGCAGCACCAAACACCATCCCGACGGCGGCAAAAGCCGGTGGTAACTACCTCTCTTCCCTGCTGGTGGGTAGCGAAGCGCGCCGCCACGGTTATCAGGAAGGTATCGCGCTGGATGTGAACGGTTATATCTCTGAAGGCGCAGGCGAAAACCTGTTTGAAGTGAAAGATGGTGTGCTGTTCACCCCACCGTTCACCTCCTCCGCGCTGCCGGGTATTACCCGTGATGCCATCATCAAACTGGCGAAAGAGCTGGGAATTGAAGTACGTGAGCAGGTGCTGTCGCGCGAATCCCTGTACCTGGCGGATGAAGTGTTTATGTCCGGTACGGCGGCAGAAATCACGCCAGTGCGCAGCGTAGACGGTATTCAGGTTGGCGAAGGCCGTTGTGGCCCGGTTACCAAACGCATTCAGCAAGCCTTCTTCGGCCTCTTCACTGGCGAAACCGAAGATAAATGGGGCTGGTTAGATCAAGTTAATCAATAAATACAAAAAATGGGACGGCACGCACCGTCCCATTTACGAGACAGACACTGGGAGTAAATAAAGTATGCCTAAGTACCGTTCCGCCACCACCACTCATGGTCGTAATATGGCGGGTGCTCGTGCGCTGTGGCGCGCCACCGGAATGACCGACGCCGATTTTGGCAAGCCGATTATCGCGGTTGTGAACTCGTTCACCCAATTTGTACCGGGTCACGTCCATCTGCGCGATCTCGGTAAACTGGTCGCCGAACAAATTGAAGCGGCTGGCGGCGTTGCCAAAGAGTTCAACACCATTGCGGTGGATGATGGGATTGCCATGGGCCACGGGGGGATGCTTTATTCACTGCCATCTCGCGAACTGATCGCTGATTCCGTTGAGTATATGGTCAACGCCCACTGCGCCGACGCCATGGTCTGCATCTCTAACTGCGACAAAATCACCCCGGGGATGCTGATGGCTTCCCTGCGCCTGAATATTCCGGTGATCTTTGTTTCCGGCGGCCCGATGGAGGCCGGGAAAACCAAACTGTCCGATCAGATAATCAAACTCGATCTGGTTGATGCGATGATCCAGGGCGCAGACCCGAAAGTTTCTGACTCCCAGAGCGATCAGGTTGAACGTTCCGCGTGTCCGACCTGCGGCTCCTGCTCCGGGATGTTTACCGCTAACTCAATGAACTGCCTGACCGAAGCGCTGGGTCTGTCGCAGCCGGGCAACGGCTCGCTGCTGGCAACCCACGCCGACCGTAAGCAGTTGTTCCTCAATGCCGGTAAACGCATTGTTGAATTGACCAAACGTTACTACGAGCAAAACGACGAAAGTGCACTGCCGCGCAATATTGCTAGCAAAGCGGCGTTTGAAAACGCCATGACGCTGGATATCGCGATGGGTGGATCGACTAACACCGTACTTCACCTGCTGGCGGCGGCGCAGGAAGCGGAAATCGACTTCACCATGAGTGATATCGATAAGCTTTCCCGCAAGGTTCCACAGCTGTGTAAAGTTGCGCCGAGCACCCAGAAATACCATATGGAAGATGTTCACCGTGCTGGTGGTGTTATCGGTATTCTCGGCGAACTGGATCGCGCGGGGTTACTGAACCGTGATGTGAAAAACGTACTTGGCCTGACGTTGCCGCAAACGCTGGAACAATACGACGTTATGCTGACCCAGGATGACGCGGTAAAAAATATGTTCCGCGCAGGTCCTGCAGGCATTCGTACCACACAGGCATTCTCGCAGGATTGCCGTTGGGATTCTCTCGATGACGATCGCGCCAATGGCTGTATCCGCTCGCTGGAACACGCCTACAGCAAAGACGGCGGCCTGGCGGTGCTCTACGGTAATTTCGCAGAAAACGGCTGCATCGTTAAAACCGCGGGCGTCGATGACAGCATCCTCAAATTCACCGGCCCGGCGAAAGTGTACGAAAGCCAGGACGACGCGGTAGAAGCGATCCTCGGTGGCAAAGTTGTCGCGGGCGATGTGGTGGTGATCCGCTATGAAGGCCCGAAAGGCGGCCCTGGCATGCAGGAAATGCTCTACCCAACCAGCTTCCTGAAATCAATGGGTCTCGGTAAAGCCTGTGCGCTGATCACCGACGGTCGTTTCTCTGGCGGCACCTCTGGTCTTTCCATCGGCCACGTCTCACCGGAAGCGGCAAGCGGCGGCAGCATTGGTCTGATTGAAGATGGTGACCTGATCGCTATCGACATCCCGAACCGTGGCATTCAGTTACAGGTAAGCGATGCCGAACTGGCGGCGCGTCGTGAAGCGCAGGAAGCTCGGGGTGACAAAGCCTGGACGCCGAAAAACCGTGAACGTCAGGTTTCCTTTGCCCTGCGCGCCTACGCCAGCCTGGCAACCAGCGCCGACAAAGGTGCGGTGCGCGATAAATCGAAACTGGGGGGTTAATAATGGCTGACTCGCAACCCCTGTCCGGTGCTCCGGAAGGTGCCGAATATTTAAGAGCAGTGCTGCGCGCGCCGGTTTACGAGGCGGCGCAGGTTACGCCGCTACAAAAAATGGAAAAACTGTCGTCGCGTCTTGATAACGTCATTCTGGTGAAGCGCGAAGATCGCCAGCCAGTGCACAGCTTTAAGCTGCGCGGCGCATACGCCATGATGGCGGGCCTGACGGAAGAACAAAAAGCGCACGGCGTGATCACTGCTTCTGCGGGTAACCACGCGCAGGGCGTCGCGTTTTCTTCTGCGCGGTTAGGCGTGAAGGCCCTGATCGTTATGCCAACCGCCACCGCCGACATCAAAGTCGATGCGGTACGTGGATTCGGCGGCGAAGTGCTGCTTCATGGCGCGAACTTTGACGAAGCGAAAGCTAAAGCGATCGAACTGTCACAGCAGCAGGGGTTCACCTGGGTGCCGCCGTTCGACCATCCGATGGTGATTGCCGGGCAAGGCACGCTGGCGCTGGAACTGCTCCAGCAGGACGCCCATCTCGACCGCGTATTTGTGCCAGTCGGCGGCGGCGGTCTGGCGGCGGGCGTTGCGGTGCTGATCAAACAACTGATGCCACAAATCAAAGTGATCGCCGTAGAAGCGGAAGACTCCGCCTGCCTGAAAGCAGCGCTGGATGCGGGTCATCCGGTTGATCTGCCGCGCGTAGGGCTATTTGCTGAAGGCGTAGCGGTAAAACGCATCGGTGACGAAACCTTCCGTTTATGCCAGGAGTATCTCGACGACATCATCACCGTCGATAGTGATGCGATCTGTGCGGCGATGAAGGATTTATTCGAAGATGTGCGCGCGGTGGCGGAACCCTCTGGCGCGCTGGCGCTGGCGGGAATGAAAAAATATATCGCCCAGCACAACATTCGCGGCGAACGGCTGGCGCATATTCTTTCCGGTGCCAACGTGAACTTCCACGGCCTGCGCTACGTCTCGGAACGCTGCGAACTGGGCGAACAGCGTGAAGCGTTGTTGGCGGTGACCATTCCGGAAGAAAAAGGCAGCTTCCTCAAATTCTGCCAACTGCTTGGCGGGCGATCGGTCACCGAGTTCAACTACCGTTTTGCCGATGCCAAAAACGCCTGCATCTTTGTCGGCGTGCGCCTGAGCCGCGGCCTCGAAGAGCGCAAAGAAATTTTGCAGATGCTCAACGACGGCGGCTACAGCGTGGTGGATCTCTCCGACGACGAAATGGCGAAGTTGCATGTGCGCTATATGGTCGGCGGGCGTCCGTCACATCCGTTGCAGGAACGCCTCTACAGCTTCGAATTCCCGGAATCACCGGGCGCGCTGCTGCGCTTCCTCAACACGCTGGGTACGCACTGGAACATTTCTTTGTTCCACTATCGCAGCCATGGCACCGACTACGGGCGCGTACTGGCGGCGTTCGAACTTGGCGACCATGAACCGGATTTCGAAACCCGGCTGAATGAGCTGGGCTACGATTGCCACGACGAAACCAATAACCCGGCGTTCAGGTTCTTTTTGGCGGGTTAGGGAAAAATGCCTGATAGCGCTTCGCTTATCAGGCCTACCCGCGCGACAACGTCATTTGTGGTTCGGCAAAATCCTCCAGAACGCCTCAATCAGCGGCTCATGCAGCCGCTTTTTTTGTGCACACACGCCCAGTTCAAACGGCGTTTTTTCATCGCTGCGCTCTAAAATCATCACGCGGTTACGCACCGGTTCGGGGCTGTTTTCCAGCACTACTTCCGGCAACAGCGCCACACCACAGCCGAGCGCCACCATCGATACCATCGCTTCATGCCCGCCAACCGTGGCGTAAATCATCGGGTTGCTGATTTTATTGCGTCGAAACCACAGTTCAATGCGGCGACGCACCGGTCCCTGATCGGCCATGATAAACGGCACTGTAGACCAGTCCGGCTTCTCTGCCGAAACCTGGTTACGCACCGGGCAGGGCAGCGCGGGCGCAATCAGCACTACTGCCAGATTCTCCAGCATCGAAAACGCCACAGCGCCGGGTAGCGTCTCCGGTTTCCCGGCAATCGCCAGATCCGCTTCTCCCGTGACCACTTTTTCCATTGCATCTGCCGCATCACCAGTGGTGAGTTTGATCTCCACCGACGGGTGTTCCGCGCGGAAGCGATCCAGAATCGGCGGCAGATGGCTGTAGGCAGCGGTCACCGAGCAGAAGATATGTAATTCGCCAGAGAGCGACGGCCCTTGCTGATCGATGGTGTGGCGCAATTGCTGATACTGCAACAGCGTTTGCTGGGCGAAAACGCGCAGCTCTTCGCCCGCTTCCGTCAGCGTTACCGTGCGGTTATCGCGCACAAATAGCGGCTGACCAAGATCTTCTTCCAGGCGCTGAATCTGCCGTGAGAGCGTGGATGGGCTAACGTGCATCGCCCGCGCGCTGCGGCCAAAATGGCGGCTTTCCGCCAGATGCAGGAAGGTTTTCAGATCGCGTAAATCCAATGGCGCAGCCCTCGATGTTGACGTTGCAAAAATTGCAATGTGACGTTGTGAATATATCAATTTCCGCAATAAATTTCCTGTCATATAGTGAATTCAATCTCGCAAACGCGAACCGAACAATAAGAAGCACAACATCACGAGGAATCACCATGGCTAACTACTTCAATACACTGAATCTGCGTCAGCAGCTGGCACAGCTGGGCAAATGTCGCTTTATGGGGCGCGATGAATTCGCCGATGGCGCGAGCTACCTTCAGGGTAAAAAAGTAGTCATCGTCGGCTGTGGCGCACAGGGTCTGAACCAGGGCCTGAACATGCGTGATTCTGGTCTGGATATCTCCTACGCTCTGCGTAAAGAAGCGATTGCCGAGAAGCGCGCGTCCTGGCGTAAAGCGACCGAAAACGGTTTTAAAGTTGGTACTTACGAAGAACTGATCCCGCAGGCGGATCTGGTGGTTAACCTGACGCCGGACAAGCAGCACTCTGATGTAGTGCGCACCGTACAGCCACTGATGAAAGACGGCGCGGCGCTGGGTTACTCGCACGGTTTCAACATCGTCGAAGTGGGCGAGCAGATCCGTAAAGATATCACCGTAGTCATGGTTGCGCCGAAATGCCCTGGCACCGAAGTGCGTGAAGAGTACAAACGTGGATTCGGCGTACCGACGCTGATTGCCGTTCACCCGGAAAACGATCCGAAAGGCGAAGGTATGGCGATCGCTAAAGCATGGGCGGCAGCAACCGGTGGTCACCGTGCGGGCGTGCTGGAATCGTCCTTCGTTGCGGAAGTGAAATCTGACCTGATGGGTGAGCAAACCATCCTGTGCGGTATGTTGCAGGCTGGCTCGCTGCTGTGCTTCGACAAGCTGGTGGAAGAGGGCACCGATCCGGCATACGCAGAAAAACTAATTCAGTTCGGTTGGGAAACCATCACCGAAGCGCTGAAGCAGGGCGGCATCACCCTGATGATGGACCGTCTCTCTAACCCGGCGAAACTGCGTGCTTATGCGCTTTCTGAACAGCTGAAAGAGATCATGGCACCGCTGTTCCAGAAACATATGGACGACATCATCTCCGGCGAATTCTCTTCCGGTATGATGGCGGACTGGGCCAACGATGATAAGAAACTGCTGACCTGGCGTGAAGAGACCGGCAAAACCGCGTTTGAAACCGCGCCGCAGTATGAAGGCAAAATCGGCGAGCAGGAGTACTTCGATAAAGGCGTACTGATGATCGCGATGGTGAAAGCGGGCGTTGAACTGGCGTTCGAAACCATGGTCGATTCCGGCATCATTGAAGAGTCTGCATATTATGAATCACTGCACGAGCTGCCGCTGATTGCCAACACCATCGCCCGTAAGCGTCTGTACGAAATGAACGTGGTTATCTCTGATACCGCTGAGTACGGTAACTATCTGTTCTCTTACGCTTGTGTGCCGTTGCTGAAACCGTTTATGGCAGAGCTGCAACCGGGCGACTTGGGTAAAGCTATTCCGGAAGGCGCGGTAGATAACGCGCAACTGCGTGATGTGAACGAAGCGATTCGCAGCCATGCGATTGAGCAGGTAGGTAAGAAACTGCGCGGCTATATGACAGATATGAAACGTATTGCTGTTGCGGGTTAAGTGCGCGCTGATGCCCTCACCCCGACCCTCTCCCACAGGGAGAGGGAGAAAACACTCAAGGCCTTCTCCTGGAGAAGGCCTTGCTATTAGTTGCGGTACAGCACCTTAATGATGTGGTAACCGAACTGGGTGTGCAGCGGGCCGGTCGGCTCCAGTACCGGACAAGAGAAAACCACTTTATCGAACGCCGGAACCATCTGACCCTGGCGGAATTCACCTAAATCGCCGCCGCGTTTGCCTGATGGGCAAATGGAGTGTTTCTTCGCCAGCTTGCCGAAATCGGCACCGTTCTTAATCTGCTCGAGAAGATCCAGAGCCAGTTTCTCTTCTTTTACAAGGATATGCAGTGCTGCTGCTGTTTTTGCCATGATCGTGCCTTGAGTGAATAATTGTCAGGCGGCGATTTTAGCATGATCCGCAGATGCTAACGTAATTGTCAGTCAGGGAGGGGCTGGTACATATATGGCAAAAGCCCGGAAAATCCGGGCTTCGCAGGTCCCTCAAGGGGAGAAAACTTAGGGCCTCTATGGGCTACAGAGTCATTATCGGGGATGGTGATTTTATTGTCAATTTATGAGCGATATGGCATTGATTGACTTGATGACCGCCCTCTGTATGTCTGCAACCAACTCATGTGGCAAACATTGATTAAGATACCCTCTGTAAGTCCTTGCTCTGTTTAATCGGTTTCGACTGACTTGTTGTACCAGGTCGGCTTTGGCCCAACGAATCTGCTGATCAAAGAATTGCAGGTCATTGATAACATTACTGGCTATTTCAACATGCATTCCACGATTTAACTTGTCATGATCGCGAGTGGTTGATAATGGAACGACGATACATGCGTTGCCATTAATTTTTCCGTTGAGCACGACAACTAACCTGTTTTTTATCATTTCAGGAGGAATGCGGCCATCGTAATACGTGGTGCTGAACTGTCCATTCTGGCTAACAGGATAGTTACCAAAGTTGCATTCCAGTATTTCACCAACCTTAGGGCTGAAATTAATCGCCACGAGTAAACCTCTCCTTAGTAAACTCTGAAAAAGTAATAACACAACGTTACGACCCGATATTTTCTAAGTCTAATGGATTCACGATGAACTCCGGTTTCGGTCTTCCCTCTCTGATTTAAACATCCGCAGCCAACCGGTTAGCGGCTTACACGCGGTCACATTCAAATGCGATTCTGCTACAATCCTCCCCCCGTTCGAAGATTGAGCAATACACCTATGCGTCTAAACCCCGGCCAACAACAAGCTGTCGAATTCGTTACCGGCCCCTGCCTGGTGCTGGCGGGCGCGGGTTCCGGTAAAACTCGTGTGATCACCAATAAAATCGCCCATCTGATCCGCGGTTGCGGTTATCAGGCGCGACATATCGCGGCGGTGACCTTTACCAATAAGGCGGCGCGCGAGATGAAAGAGCGTGTCGGACAGACGCTGGGTCGCAAAGAGGCGCGTGGGCTGATGATCTCAACCTTCCACACGCTGGGGCTGGATATCATCAAGCGTGAGTATGCGGCGCTGGGGATGAAGGCGAACTTTTCGCTGTTTGACGATACCGATCAGCTGGCGTTGCTCAAAGAGTTGACCGAAGGGCTGATTGAAGATGACAAAGTTCTCCTGCAACAGTTGATTTCGACCATCTCTAACTGGAAGAACGATCTCAAAACACCGTCCCAGGCGGCAGCCAGTGCGATTGGCGAGCGGGACCGTATTTTTGCCCATTGTTATGGGCTGTATGATGCACACCTGAAAGCGTGCAATGTTCTCGACTTCGATGATCTTATTTTATTGCCGACGTTGCTGCTGCAACGCAATGAAGAAGTCCGCGAGCGCTGGCAGAACAAAATTCGCTATCTGCTGGTGGATGAGTATCAGGACACCAACACCAGCCAGTATGAGCTGGTGAAACTGCTGGTGGGCAGCCGCGCGCGCTTTACCGTGGTGGGCGATGACGACCAGTCGATCTACTCCTGGCGCGGCGCACGTCCACAAAACCTGGTGCTGCTGAGTCAGGATTTTCCGGCGCTGAAGGTGATTAAGCTTGAGCAGAACTACCGCTCTTCCGGACGTATTTTGAAAGCGGCGAACATCCTGATCGCCAATAATCCGCACGTCTTTGAAAAGCGTCTGTTCTCCGAACTGGGTTACGGCACAGAGCTAAAAGTTTTAAGCGCGAATAACGAGGAACATGAAGCCGAGCGCGTTACTGGCGAGCTGATCGCCCATCACTTCGTCAATAAAACGCAGTACAAAGATTACGCCATTCTTTATCGCGGTAACCATCAGTCGCGGGTGTTTGAAAAATTCCTGATGCAAAACCGCATCCCGTACAAAATTTCTGGTGGTACGTCGTTTTTCTCTCGTCCTGAAATCAAGGACTTGCTGGCTTATCTGCGCGTGCTGACTAACCCGGACGATGACAGCGCATTTCTGCGTATCGTTAACACGCCGAAGCGAGAGATTGGCCCGGCGACGCTGAAAAAGCTGGGTGAGTGGGCGATGACGCGCAATAAAAGCATGTTTACCGCCAGCTTTGATATGGGCCTGAGTCAGACGCTTAGCGGACGTGGTTATGAAGCATTGACCCGCTTTACTCACTGGTTGGCAGAAATCCAGCGTCTGGCGGAGCGGGAGCCGATTGCCGCGGTGCGCGATCTGATCCACGGCATGGATTATGAATCCTGGCTGTACGAAACATCGCCCAGCCCGAAAGCCGCCGAAATGCGCATGAAGAACGTCAACCAACTGTTTAGCTGGATGACGGAGATGCTGGAAGGCAGCGAACTGGATGAGCCGATGACGCTCACCCAGGTGGTGACGCGCTTTACTTTGCGCGACATGATGGAGCGTGGTGAGAGTGAAGAAGAGCTGGATCAGGTGCAACTGATGACTCTGCACGCGTCAAAAGGGCTGGAGTTTCCTTATGTCTACATGGTCGGTATGGAAGAAGGGTTTTTGCCGCACCAGAGCAGTATCGATGAAGATAATATCGATGAGGAGCGGCGGCTGGCCTATGTCGGCATTACCCGCGCCCAGAAGGAATTGACCTTTACGCTGTGTAAAGAACGCCGTCAGTACGGCGAACTGGTGCGCCCGGAGCCGAGCCGCTTTTTGCTGGAGCTGCCGCAGGATGATCTGATTTGGGAACAGGAGCGCAAAGTGGTCAGCGCCGAAGAACGGATGCAGAAAGGGCAAAGCCATCTGGCGAATCTGAAAGCGATGATGGCGGCAAAACGAGGGAAATAATCAAGGCCGGAAAAGATGCGTCAGCATCGCATCCGGCACTTACTCATTAATGCACTTCCAGCGGCCAGTGGACATAGCTCTGCCACTGGCTTTCCTGAGCAATAATCTCTTTACCCAGCGGATGTTGGGTTAGCCAACCTTGCGGAAGCGTCAAGGTCAACAGTTCATGGTTAGCCTGTAATGTCATCTCTGGCACGAGATCGTCACGGCGACGGCTGGCAAAAATGATGGCCAGGCGGAGTAAACGGCAGAGTTGTTCTGCGACGCGCGGAGGTACGGCATTTTGCTGATGCAGCGATGAGAGATCGACCGGATTAGTCTGGTTGAGCAGTAGCGTCGCCAGCAATTTTTTCTGTGCGGGGGTAAAACCGGGAAGATCCAGATTACGCACCAGATAAGCAGCGTGTTGCGGCGCTTGTTTAAAGTCAACGCTCAGGCCGATTTCATGAAGCTGACAGGCGCTGATGAGCAAATCGCGGCTTATTGCTTCAAGATGCCATTCCTTTTCCACCTGATCGAAGAAGTTAGCCGCAACTTTGGCTACGCGCTGCGCCTGATCAATATCGATCATAAAGCGGCGCTGAATATTACGCAGCGTACGGCTGCGAATATCCTGCTCGACGGCCAGATGCAACATGCCGTAGACCAGGCCTTCACGCAGCGCACCGCCCGCCAGGGTCATACACTGAATATTCAGTTCGGTAAAAATGGCGATCAGGATCGCCAGACCACTCGGGAACACTAACGCACGTTCCAGCGTCAGCCCGTCAATCTCCAGTTCCTCCAGCCGACCGCAATGAATGGCTCGCTGTTTCAATTGCTGCAACTTTTCCAGGGTAATGCGTTCATCCATCCCCTGTGCCATCATGATTTCCTGTAACGCCTGCACGGTGCCGGAAGCACCAACGCACACTTTCCAGCCGTGATACCGTAATTCATCGGCAACCGGACGTAACACTTCGCGTGCCGCTTTTTCTGCAGCATCAAAATTTTCCTGCCCCAGATTACGATCGGCAAAATAGCGTTCCAGCCAGGTGACGCAGCCCATCGACAGGCTGAACAACGAGGTGGTTTGTGCACCCGTGCCGGTTACCAGTTCAGTACTGGCACCGCCTATATCCACCACCAGGCGCTGATCGGCACCGCCAGTTGTGTGAGCAACGCCCTGATAAATCAGACGTGCTTCCTCTTCACCGCTGATCACCTGTACCGGACAACCGAGGATTTCCTGCGCTTTGGCAATAAAATCACCCGCATTGACGGCAAGACGTAATGTCGCCGTAGCGACAACGCGAATTTGCGAGGGAGGGATATCTTGCAGACGTTCAGCAAACAGGCGCAGACATTGCCAACCGCGCTCCATTGCTTCATTAGACAGGGCATTTTCGCTATTCAGGCCAGCAGCCAGACGCACTTTGCGTTTTATTCGCGTCAGCGTCTGGATGCTTCCAGCCACCTCGCGCACAACCAGCATATGAAAACTATTCGAACCGAGATCAATGGCTGCATACAGCGACGAGGTGGAACCCATACTCTTCATCCTTCAATCTGTCTCTGTGTTGGCTGCATTCTTTCACCTGAATCACTTACTACAGTATGCTCATCGGGATTCATTCTCTTGCCATCTTGATACAGTTTGAATGATTTTGAGTATGACATTTTATTTAACCTGAACGACGACGATTACGCGGAGCGCCAGTACGACGCGGACCATTGCCTGTACGTGGGCGCGTGAGGCGCAGCGGTTTTGGCAGATCGGTCATCAATGCGTCCGGATTGTATTTGCTTACCGGAATTGAGTGACCAATATAGGTTTCAATAGCAGGTAAATTCAATGCATACTCTTCACACGCCAGGCTGATAGAGTGACCGCTTGCGCCTGCGCGACCTGTACGACCAATACGGTGAACGTAATCTTCACAGTCATCGGGTAAATCGTAGTTAAAGACGTGCGTCACTGCCGGAATATGCAAACCACGCGCGGCAACGTCGGTGGCAACCAGAATATCCAGATCGCCACGGGTAAATTCATCAAGAATACGCAGACGTTTTTTCTGCGCGACATCGCCTGTCAACAAACCGACACGATGACCATCTGCCGCCAGGTGGCCCCAGATCTCTTCACAACGGTGTTTGGTATTGGCGAAAATAATCGCTCTGTCTGGCCACTCTTCTTCGATCAGCGTTTGCAGCAAACGCATTTTTTCTTCGTTAGAAGGGTAGAAAAGCTCTTCTTTAATACGGTGGCCCGTTTTCTGTTCCGGTTCCACTTCAATATATTCGGCATTGTTCATCTGCTCAAACGCCAGTTCACGTACCCGGTACGAAAGCGTGGCGGAGAACAGCATGTTGAGGCGCTGGTTTGCAGGCGGCATACGGCGGAACAGCCAGCGGATATCTTTAATAAAGCCCAGATCGTACATGCGATCGGCTTCGTCCAGTACCACTACCTGAATGGCACCGAGGTTAATATGGTTCTGCTTGGCATAGTCAATTAAACGACCCGTGGTGCCAATCAGAATGTCAACGCCGCTTTCCAGCACTTTCAGCTGTTTGTCGTAGCCATCACCACCGTAAGCCAGACCCAGCTTCAGGCCAGTAGCTTCCGCCAGCGGTTCTGCGTCGGCATGGATCTGCACGGCAAGTTCACGCGTCGGTGCCATAATTAAGGCACGCGGTTGATTCACCTTGCGATCGGCAATCGCAGGATGAGAGAGAAGATAATGAAACGTTGACGTAAGAAACGCCATCGTTTTCCCGGTACCGGTTTGCGCCTGCCCGGCTACGTCACGACCCGCCAGCGTCAGCGGAAGGGCCAGTGCCTGAATGGGCGTACAGTTATGAAACCCTTTTTTTTCAAGGGCTTCTACAACCTTCGGATGCAGGGCGAAGTCGGAAAACTTCTGTTCTGTTAAATGTGTTTTGCTCATAGTGTGGTAGAATATCAGCTTACTATTGCTTTACGAAAGCGTATCCGGTGAAATAAAGTCAACCTTTAGTTGGTTAATGTTACACCAACAACGAAACCAACACGCCAGGCTTATTCCTGTGGAGTTATATATGAGCGATAAAATTATTCACCTGACTGACGACAGTTTTGACACGGATGTACTCAAAGCGGACGGGGCGATCCTCGTCGATTTCTGGGCAGAGTGGTGCGGTCCGTGCAAAATGATCGCCCCGATTCTGGATGAAATCGCTGACGAATATCAGGGCAAACTGACCGTTGCAAAACTGAACATCGATCAAAACCCTGCCACTGCGCCGAAATATGGCATCCGTGGTATCCCGACTCTGCTGCTGTTCAAAAACGGTGAAGTGGCGGCAACCAAAGTGGGCGCACTGTCTAAAGGTCAGTTGAAAGAGTTCCTCGACGCTAACCTGGCGTAAGGGAATTTCATGTTCGGGTGCCCCGTCGCTAAAAACTGGACGCCCGGCGTGAGTCATGCTAACTTAGTGTTGACTTCGTATTAAACATACCTTATTAAGTTTGAATCTTGTAATTTCCAACGCTTCCCGTTTTATCTTAAATGCGAAGTGAACAGATTTCTGGCTCGTCACTCAATCCGTCTTGTCGTTTCAGTTCTGCGTACTCTCCTGTGACCAGGCAGCGAAAAGACATGAGTCGATGACCGTAAACAGGCATGGATGATCCTGCCATACCATTCACAACATTAAGTTCGAGATTTACCCCAAGTTTAAGAACTCACACCACTATGAATCTTACCGAATTAAAGAATACGCCGGTTTCTGAGCTGATCACTCTCGGCGAAAATATGGGGCTGGAAAACCTGGCTCGCATGCGTAAGCAGGACATTATTTTTGCCATCCTGAAGCAGCACGCAAAGAGTGGCGAAGATATCTTTGGTGATGGTGTACTGGAGATATTGCAGGATGGATTTGGTTTCCTCCGTTCCGCAGACAGCTCCTACCTCGCCGGTCCTGATGACATCTACGTTTCCCCTAGCCAAATCCGCCGTTTCAACCTCCGCACTGGTGATACCATCTCTGGTAAGATTCGCCCGCCGAAAGAAGGTGAACGCTATTTTGCGCTGCTGAAAGTTAACGAAGTTAACTTCGACAAACCTGAAAACGCCCGCAACAAAATCCTCTTTGAGAACTTAACCCCGCTGCACGCAAACTCTCGTCTGCGTATGGAACGTGGTAACGGTTCTACGGAAGATTTAACCGCTCGCGTACTGGATCTGGCATCACCTATCGGTCGTGGTCAGCGTGGTCTGATTGTGGCACCGCCGAAAGCCGGTAAAACCATGCTGCTGCAGAACATTGCCCAGAGCATTGCTTACAACCACCCGGATTGTGTGCTGATGGTTCTGCTAATCGACGAACGTCCGGAAGAAGTAACCGAGATGCAGCGACTGGTAAAAGGTGAAGTTGTTGCTTCTACCTTTGACGAACCCGCATCTCGCCACGTTCAGGTTGCGGAAATGGTGATCGAGAAGGCCAAACGCCTGGTTGAGCACAAGAAAGACGTTATCATTCTGCTCGACTCCATCACCCGTCTGGCGCGTGCCTACAACACTGTCGTTCCGGCGTCAGGTAAAGTGTTGACCGGTGGTGTGGACGCCAATGCCCTGCATCGTCCGAAACGCTTCTTCGGTGCGGCGCGTAACGTGGAAGAGGGCGGCAGCCTGACCATCATCGCTACCGCGCTTATCGATACCGGTTCCAAGATGGACGAAGTTATCTACGAAGAGTTTAAAGGTACAGGCAACATGGAACTGCACCTTTCTCGTAAGATTGCTGAAAAACGCGTCTTCCCGGCTATCGACTACAACCGTTCCGGTACCCGTAAAGAAGAACTGCTCACTACTCAGGAAGAACTGCAGAAAATGTGGATCCTGCGCAAAATCATTCACCCGATGGGCGAAATCGATGCAATGGAATTCCTCATTAATAAACTGGCAATGACCAAGACCAATGACGATTTCTTCGAAATGATGAAACGCTCATAAATTTGTCTTATGCCAAAAACGCCACGTGTTTACGTGGCGTTTTGCTTTTATATCTGTAATCTTAATGCCGCGCTGGCGATGTTAGGAAAATTCCTGGAATTTGCTGGCATGTTATGCAATTTGCATATCAAATGGTTAATTTTTGCACAAGACTGGTGGGTTCGGAACGGACTTTCCCTTCTGAATAAAGGTCTTCGTGGTTATACTTCTGCTAATAATTTTCTCTGAGAGCATGCATTGTGAATTTACTGACAGTGAGTACTGATCTCATCAGTATTTTTTTATTCACGACACTGTTTCTGTTTTTTGCCCGTAAGGTGGCAAAAAAAGTCGGTTTAGTGGATAAACCAAACTTCCGCAAACGTCACCAGGGGTTGATACCACTCGTTGGGGGTATTTCGGTTTACGCAGGGATTTGCTTCACGTTCGGAATTGTCGATTACTATATTCCGCATGCATCTCTCTATCTCGCTTGTGCCGGTGTGCTTGTTTTCATTGGCGCGCTGGATGACCGTTTTGATATCAGCGTAAAAATCCGTGCCACCATACAGGCCGCTGTTGGCATTGTTATGATGGTGTTTGGCAACCTTTATCTCAGTAGCCTGGGTTATATCTTTGGCTCCTGGGAGATGGTGCTCGGACCGTTTGGTTACTTCCTGACGCTATTTGCCGTCTGGGCGGCCATTAATGCCTTCAACATGGTTGATGGCATTGATGGCTTGCTGGGCGGGTTGTCCTGCGTCTCGTTTGCAGCAATCGGTATGATTTTGTGGTTCGACGGGCAAACCAGCCTCGCAATCTGGTGCTTTGCGATGATCGCCGCCATCCTGCCATATATCATGCTTAACCTTGGTATCCTGGGTCGCCGCTACAAAGTCTTTATGGGTGATGCGGGCAGTACGCTGATTGGTTTTACCGTTATCTGGATCCTGCTCGAAACGACCCAGGGCAAAACCTATCCCATCAGCCCGGTTACCGCTTTGTGGATAATCGCCATTCCGCTAATGGATATGGTGGCGATTATGTACCGTCGCCTGCGTAAAGGCATGAGCCCATTCTCTCCTGACCGTCAGCATATTCACCATTTGATCATGCGTGCCGGGTTTACTTCCCGTCAGGCGTTTGTGCTGATTACCATTGCCGCAGCACTGCTCGCTTCCATTGGCGTGCTGGCAGAATATTCTCATTTTGTCCCGGAGTGGGTCATGCTGGTGCTCTTTTTGCTAGCATTCTTCCTCTATGGATATTGCATTAAGCGTGCCTGGAAAGTTGCTCGCTTTATTAAGCGCGTAAAACGCAGACTGCGTAGAAATCGTGGTGGCAGCCCCAATTTAACCAAATAAATGAG
The DNA here is from genome assembly GCF_948475835.1 of uncultured Escherichia sp. Lineage (NCBI taxonomy): Bacteria > Pseudomonadati > Pseudomonadota > Gammaproteobacteria > Enterobacterales > Enterobacteriaceae > Escherichia > uncultured Escherichia sp. The sequence continues at coordinate 22,288 of NZ_CAOLGM010000010.1, forward strand.
GATGTGATGACACAACCAATGCCTGGGAAACCGGCCGAAGACGCTGAAAATGAACTGGATATTCGTGGGTTGTTTCGTACCTTGTGGGCTGGGAAGCTATGGATTATTGGCATGGGGCTGGCGTTTGCGTTAATCGCGCTGGCGTATACTTTTTTTGCTCGTCAGGAGTGGAGCGCGACGGCGATTACCGATCGTCCAACGGTGAATATGCTGGGGGGATATTACTCGCAGCAGCAATTTTTGCGTAACCTGGATGCCCGTTCAAACATGGCTTCTGCCGACCAACCATCGGTCATGGACGAAGCCTATAAAGAGTTTGTTATGCAACTGGCCTCGTGGGATACCCGCAGAGAGTTCTGGCTGCAAACCGACTATTACAAACAGCGGATGGTGGGCAACAGCAAAGCCGATGCGGCGTTGCTGGATGAAATGATTAACAACATCCAGTTTATCCCCGGAGACTTTACCCGCGCGGTCAATGACAGCGTGAAGCTTATTGCCGAAACCGCGCCTGACGCTAATAACCTGTTACGTCAGTATGTTGCTTTTGCCAGCCAGCGTGCAGCCAGCCATCTGAATGATGAGCTGAAAGGCGCATGGGCGGCACGCACCATCCAGATGAAAGCTCAGGTGAAGCGTCAGGAAGAGGTGGCGAAAGCCATCTACGACCGCCGGATGAACAGCATTGAGCAGGCGCTGAAAATTGCTGAGCAGCATAATATTTCGCGCAGTGCGACAGATGTGCCTGCCGAGGAATTACCTGATTCAGAAATGTTCCTGCTTGGGCGTCCAATGCTCCAGGCTCGACTGGAAAATTTACAGGCCGTCGGTCCGGCCTTTGATCTCGACTATGATCAGAATCGGGCCATGTTAAACACCCTGAATGTTGGTCCAACCCTGGATCCGCGTTTTCAGACCTATCGCTATTTGCGTACGCCGGAAGAACCGGTAAAACGCGATAGCCCACGTCGTGCCTTCCTGATGATTATGTGGGGCATTGTCGGGGGGCTGATCGGGGCTGGTGTCGCATTAACCCGCCGTTGCTCGAAATAGCAACACTGCTGCGGCGAGCGCAAAGGCGCTCGCCGCTTATTCGAAGAGAATCGATGTGAAAGTACTGACTGTATTTGGTACGCGCCCGGAAGCCATCAAGATGGCTCCGTTGGTGCATGCGTTGGCAAAAGATCCTTTTTTTGAGGCTAAAGTTTGCGTCACTGCGCAGCATCGGGAGATGCTCGATCAGGTGCTGAAACTCTTTTCCATTGTACCTGACTACGATCTCAACATAATGCAGCCAGGACAGGGCCTGACAGAGATAACCTGTCGGATTCTGGAAGGGCTAAAACCTATTCTTGCCGAGTTCAAACCAGACGTCGTGCTGGTTCACGGCGACACAACAACGACGCTGGCAACCAGCCTGGCGGCGTTTTATCAGCGTATTCCTGTTGGTCACGTTGAGGCTGGTTTACGCACGGGCGATCTCTATTCGCCGTGGCCGGAAGAGGCTAACCGTACATTGACCGGGCATCTGGCGATGTATCACTTCTCTCCAACCGAAACTTCCCGGCAAAACTTGCTGCGTGAAAACGTTGCGGATAGCCGAATCTTCATTACTGGTAATACAGTCATTGATGCACTGTTATGGGTGCGTGATCAGGTGATGAGCAGCGACACGCTGCGTTCAGAACTGGCGGCAAATTACCCGTTTATCGACCCCGATAAAAAGATGATTCTGGTGACCGGTCACAGGCGTGAAAGTTTCGGTCGTGGCTTTGAAGAAATCTGCCACGCGCTGGCAGACATCGCCACCACGCACCAGGACATCCAGATTGTCTATCCGGTGCATCTCAACCCGAACGTCAGAGAGCCGGTCAATCGCATTCTGGGGCATGTGAAAAATGTCATTCTGATCGATCCCCAGGAGTATTTACCGTTTGTCTGGCTGATGAACCACGCCTGGCTGATTTTGACCGACTCAGGCGGCATTCAGGAAGAAGCGCCTTCGCTGGGGAAACCGGTGCTGGTGATGCGCGATACCACTGAGCGTCCGGAAGCGGTGACGGCGGGTACGGTGCGTCTGGTAGGCACGGATAAGCAGCGAATTGTCGAGGAAGTGACGCGTCTTTTAAAAGACGAAAACGAATATCAAACTATGAGCCGCGCCCATAACCCGTATGGTGATGGTCAGGCATGCTCTCGCATTCTGGAAGCGTTAAAAAATAATCGGATATCACTATGAGTTTTGCGACCATTTCTGTTATCGGACTGGGTTACATCGGGCTGCCTACAGCAGCAGCGTTTGCCTCACGGCAAAAACAGGTGATTGGTGTCGATATCAACCAACACGCGGTTGATACCATCAATCGTGGCGAAATCCATATCGTCGAGCCTGATTTGGCGAGCGTAGTAAAAACTGCCGTAGAAGGCGGTTTTTTACGAGCGAGCACGACGCCAGTTGAAGCGGATGCCTGGCTGATTGCTGTACCCACGCCGTTTAAAGGCGATCATGAGCCAGATATGACCTACGTTGAATCGGCTGCTCGCTCCATTGCGCCAGTGCTGAAAAAAGGCGCGCTGGTGATCCTTGAATCCACCTCGCCGGTGGGGTCAACCGAGAAGATGGCAGAATGGTTAGCAGAGATGCGTCCGGATCTCACTTTCCCACAGCAGGTGGGCGAGCAGGCGGACGTCAACATTGCTTACTGCCCGGAACGCGTGTTACCGGGCCAGGTTATGGTCGAGCTGATTAAAAACGATCGCGTGATTGGTGGTATGACGCCGGTTTGTTCGACCCGCGCCAGCGAACTGTACAAAATTTTCCTCGAAGGTGAGTGTGTCGTCACTAACTCGCGGACGGCGGAAATGTGTAAGCTCACCGAAAACAGCTTCCGCGATGTGAATATCGCTTTTGCTAATGAATTGTCGCTGATTTGTGCCGATCAGGGGATTAACGTCTGGGAACTGATTCGCCTGGCGAATCGTCACCCTCGCGTTAATATTCTTCAGCCTGGCCCTGGCGTGGGCGGTCACTGCATTGCTGTTGATCCGTGGTTTATCGTGGCACAGAACCCCCAGCAGGCGCGGCTTATCCGTACCGCGCGCGAAGTTAACGATCACAAACCGTTCTGGGTTATCGATCAGGTGAAAGCGGCGGTTGCCGACTGCCTTGCTGCTACCGATAAACGCGCCAGTGAACTGAAAATCGCCTGCTTTGGTCTGGCGTTTAAACCGAATATTGATGACCTGCGCGAAAGCCCGGCGATGGAAATCGCTGAACTGATCGCCCAGTGGCATAGCGGCGAAACTCTGGTTGTTGAGCCTAACATCCACCAGTTGCCGAAAAAACTGACCGGGCTTTGTACTCTGGCGCAGCTTGACGAGGCGCTGGCAACGGCAGACGTGCTGGTGATGCTGGTCGATCATAGTCAGTTCAAAGTTATCAATGGCGACAATGTCCATCAGCAGTATGTCGTCGATGCCAAAGGAGTCTGGCGCTGATGAGAAAAATTCTGATAACAGGTGGTGCCGGGTTTATTGGCTCGGCGCTGGTGCGTTATATCATCAACGAAACGAGCGATGCGGTGGTAGTGGTCGATAAGCTGACCTACGCCGGAAACCTGATGTCGCTGGCACCGGTCGCGCAAAGCGAGCACTTTGCCTTTGAGAAAGTTGATATCTGCGATCGGGCAGAACTGGCACGCGTATTCACTGAGCATCAGCCAGACTGTGTCATGCATCTGGCAGCCGAAAGCCATGTTGACCGTTCTATTGACGGCCCGGCAGCGTTTATTGAAACCAACATTGTCGGGACTTATACATTGCTTGAAGCGGCGCGGGCTTACTGGAATACGCTGACGGAAGATAAAAAATCAGCGTTCCGTTTTCATCATATCTCCACCGACGAAGTATATGGTGACCTGCACTCGACGGATGATTTCTTCACCGAAACCACGCCGTATGCGCCGAGCAGCCCTTATTCCGCGTCAAAAGCCAGCAGCGACCATCTGGTGCGCGCCTGGCTGCGGACCTACGGTCTGCCGACGCTGATCACCAACTGCTCGAATAACTACGGTCCTTACCACTTTCCGGAAAAACTGATCCCGCTGATGATCCTCAACGCGCTGGCGGGTAAACCGCTGCCGGTATATGGCAACGGGCAGCAAATCCGTGACTGGCTGTATGTGGAAGATCACGCCCGCGCGCTGTATTGCGTGGCGACCACCGGGAAAGTCGGTGAAACCTATAATATTGGTGGTCACAACGAGCGTAAGAATCTCGATGTTGTGGAAACCATTTGCGAGCTGCTGGAAGAACTGGCTCCGAACAAGCCGCACGGCGTGGCGCACTATCGTGACTTGATCACCTTTGTCGCTGACCGTCCGGGGCATGATCTGCGTTATGCCATTGATGCTTCGAAAATTGCCCGTGAACTTGGTTGGCTGCCACAGGAAACCTTTGAAAGTGGAATGCGTAAAACGGTGCAGTGGTATCTGGCTAATGAAAGCTGGTGGAAGCAGGTGCAGGACGGCAGCTATCAGGGCGAGCGTTTAGGTCTGAAAGGCTAATTTTCAGCGGAGGCAAACATGAAAGGTATTATCCTGGCGGGCGGTTCCGGCACCCGATTGCATCCGATTACGCGCGGCGTATCGAAGCAACTGTTGCCGATTTACGATAAGCCAATGATTTACTATCCGCTGTCGGTGCTGATGTTGGCCGGTATCCGCGAAATTCTCATCATCACTACGCCGGAAGATAAAGGTTATTTCCAGCGCCTGCTGGGCGATGGTAGTGAGTTCGGTATCCAGCTGGAATACGCCGAACAGCCCAGCCCGGACGGTCTGGCGCAGGCCTTTATCATCGGTGAAACCTTCCTCAACGGTGAACCTTCTTGTCTGGTGCTGGGCGATAACATCTTCTTCGGTCAGGGCTTCAGTCCGAAGCTGCGTCATGTTGCGGCGCGCACGGAAGGGGCGACGGTATTTGGCTATCAGGTGATGGACCCGGAACGCTTTGGCGTGGTGGAGTTTGACGACAATTTCCGCGCTATCTCGCTGGAAGAAAAGCCAAAACAGCCGAAGTCAAACTGGGCGGTGACCGGGCTTTATTTCTACGACAGTAAAGTCGTGGAGTACGCAAAGCAGGTGAAGCCGTCGGAGCGTGGTGAACTGGAGATTACCTCCATCAACCAGATGTACCTCAAGGCGGGCAACCTGACCGTTGAACTGCTCGGGCGCGGATTTGCCTGGCTGGACACTGGCACTCACGACAGCCTGATTGAAGCCAGTACCTTTGTGCAGACAGTAGAAAAACGCCAGGGCTTTAAGATTGCCTGCCTGGAAGAGATCGCCTGGCGTAACGGCTGGCTCGATGACGAGGGTGTGAAGCGTGCTGCCAGTTCATTAGCGAAAACTGGCTACGGCCAATATCTGCTGGAGTTACTTCGTGCCCGTCCGCGCCAGTATTGAGCCACTAACCTGGGAAAACGCCTTCTTTGGTGTTAACAGCGCCATCGTGCGCATTACGTCTGAAGCACCGCTCCTGACGCCAGACGTGTTAGCGCCGTGGTCACGGGTGCAGGCCAAAATTGCGGCATCAAATACGGGTGAACTGGATGCCCTGCAACAGCTGGGATTCTCCCTGGTAGAAGGTGAAGTTGATTTGGCACTACCCGTGAACAATGTCAGTGATAGTGGTGCTGTAGTGGCACAAGAGACCGATATTCCCGCATTACGTCAGTTAGCCAGCGCCGCATTTGCGCAAAGCCGTTTTCGTGCGCCGTGGTATGCGCCTGACGCCAGCAGACGCTTTTATGCACAGTGGATTGAAAATGCCGTGCGCGGCACCTTTGATCATCAATGTCTGATTTTACGTGCGGCGTCCGGCGGTATTCGCGGTTATGTCTCTTTACGGGAACTCAATGCGACAGATGCGCGAATTGGCCTGCTGGCTGGACGCGGTGTAGGTGCTGAGCTGATGCAAACGGCGCTAAACTGGGCGTATGCTCGCGGTAAAACAACTTTGCGGGTGGCGACCCAAATGGGCAACACCGCCGCGCTTAAACGATACATACAAAGTGGTGCGAATGTAGAAAGCACCGCGTACTGGTTATACAGGTGATCACATGATTCCATTTAACGCACCGCCGGTGGTGGGAACCGAACTCGACTATATGCAGTCGGCAATGGGTAGCGGCAAACTGTGTGGCGATGGCGGTTTTACCCGTCGCTGCCAGCAGTGGCTGGAGCAACGTTTTGGCAGCGCCAAAGTGTTACTGACGCCGTCCTGCACCGCTTCGCTGGAGATGGCGGCGCTGCTGCTCGATATCCAGCCTGGCGATGAAGTGATCATGCCGAGCTACACCTTTGTCTCCACCGCCAATGCCTTTGTGCTGCGTGGCGCAAAAATCGTTTTTGTGGATGTTCGCCCGGACACCATGAACATCGACGAAACGCTGATTGAAGCGGCGATCACCGACAAAACGCGCGTTATCGTGCCGGTCCATTACGCGGGTGTGGCCTGCGAAATGGACACCATTATGGCGTTGGCGAAAAAGCATAATCTGTTTGTGGTAGAAGATGCCGCTCAGGGCGTGATATCCACTTACAAAGGGCGTGCACTGGGAACCATTGGTCATATTGGCTGCTTTAGCTTCCATGAAACCAAAAACTATACGGCGGGTGGTGAAGGCGGCGCGACGCTGATTAACGATAAAGCGTTAATCGAACGAGCCGAGATCATCCGTGAAAAGGGCACTAACCGCAGCCAGTTCTTCCGTGGTCAGGTCGATAAATATACCTGGCGCGATATTGGCTCCAGCTATTTGATGTCCGATCTGCAAGCTGCGTACCTGTGGGCGCAACTGGAAGCAGCGGATCGTATCAACCAGCAACGTCTGGCGCTGTGGCAAAACTACTACGATGCGTTAGCGCCTCTGGCGAAAGCCGGGCGTATCGAGCTGCCGTCGATTCCCGATGGCTGCGTGCAGAACGCGCATATGTTCTACATTAAACTGCGGGATATTGATGACCGGAGCGCGTTGATTAACTTTCTGAAAGAAGCGGAAATCATGGCGGTGTTCCATTACATTCCGCTGCACGGTTGCCCTGCGGGGGAACGCTTTGGTGAGTTCCACGGTGAAGATCGCTACACCACCAAAGAGAGCGAGCGCCTGCTGCGCCTGCCGCTGTTCTACAACCTGTCGCCCGTCAATCAGCGTACGGTAATTGCGACTTTGTTGAACTACTTCTCCTGATATGTCGTTGGCAAAAGCGTCCTTGTGGACGGCGGCCAGTACACTGGTCAAGATTGGTGCCGGGTTACTGGTCGGTAAGTTGCTGGCTGTGTCATTTGGTCCGGCGGGGCTTGGGCTGGCGGCAAATTTCCGCCAGTTGATTACCGTGCTCGGCGTGCTTGCCGGAGCTGGCATCTTTAACGGTGTAACCAAATACGTTGCCCAGTACCATGATAATCCGCAACAGCTGCGCCGCGTGGTCGGCACTTCATCAGCGATGGTACTTGGTTTCTCTACGCTGATGGCGCTGGTTTTTGTGCTGGCAGCTGCGCCAATCAGCCAGGGATTGTTTGGTAATACCGACTATCAGGGGCTGGTGCGTTTAGTGGCGCTGGTGCAAATGGGGATCGCCTGGGGCAACCTGTTACTGGCGCTGATGAAAGGCTTTCGCGATGCCGCAGGTAATGCGTTATCGCTGATTGTCGGCAGCTTGATTGGCGTTCTCGCGTACTACGTCAGTTACCGTTTGGGCGGTTATGAAGGGGCGTTGCTGGGTCTGGCGCTGATTCCCGCGCTGGTGGTGATTCCTGCCGCCATCATGTTGATCAAACGTGGTGTCATCCCGTTAAGCTATCTGAAACCCAGTTGGGATAACGGTCTGGCAGGGCAGTTGAGCAAATTTACGCTCATGGCGTTGATTACGTCGGTGACCTTGCCTGTTGCTTACATCATGATGCGTAAACTGCTGGCGGCGCAGTATAGCTGGGATGAGGTGGGGATCTGGCAAGGGGTGAGCAGTATTTCCGATGCCTACCTGCAATTTATTACGGCATCGTTCAGCGTATATTTGCTGCCCACGTTGTCGCGGCTAACGGAAAAGCGCGATATCACCCGGGAAGTGGTTAAATCGCTGAAATTCGTCTTACCGGCAGTGGCGGCGGCGAGTTTTACCGTCTGGCTGCTGCGTGATTTTGCTATCTGGTTGCTGTTGTCGAATAAATTTACCGCTATGCGCGATCTCTTTGCCTGGCAGTTAGTGGGTGATGTGTTAAAAGTGGGCGCTTATGTCTTTGGTTATCTGGTGATCGCCAAAGCGTCATTGCGGTTTTATATTCTGGCGGAAATCAGCCAGTTCACTTTATTGATGGTATTTGCCCACTGGCTAATCCCTGCGCATGGTGCACTGGGCGCGGCGCAGGCATATATGGCAACTTATATCGTCTATTTTTCTCTTTGTTGTGGCGTGTTTTTACTCTGGCGTAGGCGGGCATGACTGTACTGATTCACGTACTGGGATCGGATATCCCTCACCATAACCGAACCGTTTTGCGGTTTTTCAATGACGCGCTGGCCGCGACGAGCGAGCACGCGCGCGAGTTTATGGTTGTTGGCAAGGACGACGGCTTAAGTGATAGCTGTCCGGCGCTTTCTGTGCAATTTTTCCCTGGGAAAAAATCGCTGGCGGAAGCGGTCATCGCGAAAGCAAAAGCTAACCGTCAGCAGCGTTTTTTCTTCCACGGTCAGTTCAATCCCACACTGTGGCTGGCTCTGCTGAGTGGTGGCATTAAGCCCAGCCAGTTTTTCTGGCATATCTGGGGGGCAGACCTGTATGAGCTTTCCAGTGGCTTGAGATATAAGCTTTTTTACCCACTACGTCGCCTGGCGCAAAAGCGAGTCGGCTGTGTATTTGCCACCCGCGGCGATTTGAGCTTTTTTGCCAAAACGCATCCAAAGGTGCGGGGCGAACTGCTGTACTTCCCGACGCGGATGGACCCTTCTCTCAATACGATGGCGAACGATCGGCAACGTGAAGGGAAAATGACCATTCTGGTGGGGAACTCCGGTGACCGCAGCAATGACCATATTGCTGCCTTGTGCGCCGTTCATCAGCAATTTGGCGATACGGTAAAAGTGGTGGTGCCGATGGGATATCCGCCTAATAACGAAGCGTACATTGAGGAAGTTCGTCAGGCGGGGCTGGAGTTATTCAGCGAAGAAAATCTGCAAATTTTGAGCGAAAAACTGGAATTTGACGCCTATCTGGCGCTACTTCGTCAGTGCGATCTTGGTTACTTTATTTTTGCCCGCCAGCAGGGCATTGGTACGCTGTGCTTACTGATTCAGGCGGGCATTCCCTGTGTGCTTAACCGGGAAAATCCGTTCTGGCAGGATATGACGGAACAGCATTTGCCGGTGCTGTTTACTACCGACGATCTCAACGAGGATATTGTGCGTGAAGCGCAGCGCCAGTTGGCGTCGGTGGATAAAAACACCATTGCCTTCTTTAGCCCTAACTATCTACAAGGCTGGCAGCGGGCGTTGGCGATTGCCGCCGGGGAGGTCGCATGAGTCTGCTGCAATTCAGTGGCCTGTTTGTTGTCTGGCTGCTCTGCACGCTGTTTATTGCCACGCTGACCTGGTTTGAGTTTCGCCGTGTGCGCTTTAACTTCAATGTCTTCTTTTCATTGCTGTTTTTGCTCACCTTTTTCTTCGGCTTCCCGCTGACCAGCGTGCTGGTATTTCGCTTTGATGTTGGTGTCGCGCCGCCAGAAATCTTGTTGCAGGCGTTGCTTTCTGCGGGCTGCTTCTACGCGGTTTACTATGTCACCTACAAAACCCGCCTACGCAAACGCGTTGCTGATGTACCGCGCCGTCCGCTGTTTACCATGAACCGCGTGGAGACCAATCTTACGTGGGTGATCCTGATGGGCATCGCGCTGGTAAGCGTCGGCATCTTCTTCATGCACAACGGCTTTTTGCTGTTCCGGCTTAACTCCTACAGTCAGATCTTCTCCAGTGAAGTCTCCGGCGTGGCGTTAAAACGCTTCTTTTACTTTTTCATCCCGGCGATGCTGGTGGTCTACTTTCTGCGCCAGGATAGCAAAGCGTGGCTGTTTTTCCTCGTCAGCACGGTCGCCTTTGGCTTGCTGACTTATATGATTGTCGGCGGCACTCGCGCCAATATCATCATCGCATTCGCTATCTTCCTGTTTATTGGCATTATTCGCGGCTGGATTTCGTTGTGGATGCTGGCGGCGGCGGGCGTGCTGGGGATTGTGGGCATGTTCTGGCTGGCGCTAAAACGCTATGGAATGAATGTGAGCGGCGATGAAGCGTTCTATACGTTTCTCTATCTCACTCGCGACACCTTCTCGCCATGGGAGAATCTGGCGTTGCTGTTGCAGAACTACGACAACATCGACTTCCAGGGCCTGGCTCCAATTGTCCGCGATTTCTATGTCTTTATCCCTTCCTGGCTGTGGCCGGGTCGCCCGAGTATGGTGCTGAACTCAGCCAACTACTTTACCTGGGAAGTGCTGAATAACCACTCCGGACTGGCGATCTCGCCTACGCTTATAGGCTCACTGGTGGTGATGGGCGGCGCGTTGTTCATCCCACTCGGGGCGATTGTGGTTGGACTGATCATCAAATGGTTCGACTGGCTGTATGAGCTGGGCAACCGCGAGACTAATCGCTATAAGGCTGCGATATTGCACAGTTTCTGCTTTGGGGCGATCTTCAATATGATCGTGCTGGCACGTGAAGGGCTGGATTCGTTTGTCTCACGCGTAGTCTTTTTTATCGTGGTCTTCGGCGCATGTCTGATGATCGCAAAACTGTTGTACTGGCTTTTTGAAAGCGCCGGACTCATTCATAAACGTACAAAATCATCGCTCCGGACGCAGGTTGAAGGATAACAATGAATAACAACACCACGGCACCGACCTATACGCTGCGTGGCTTACAGTTGATTGGTTGGCGTGATATGCAGCACGCCCTCGATTATCTGTTTGCTGACGGGCAGCTTAAGCAGGGAACGCTGGTTGCCATTAATGCCGAAAAAATGCTGACCATTGAAGATAACGCCGAGGTCAGGGAGTTAATTAACGCTGCCGAATTTAAATATGCGGATGGCATCAGCGTTGTACGTTCAGTACGTAAAAAGTACCCGCAGGCGCAGGTTTCCCGCGTTGCCGGTGCCGATCTCTGGGAAGAGCTGATGGCGCGCGCAGGCAAAGAAGGGACGCCGGTATTTCTTGTGGGCGGTAAACCTGAAGTGCTGGCGCAAACTGAAGCTAAACTGCGCAACCAATGGAATGTGAATATCGTTGGCAGTCAGGATGGTTATTTTAAACCCGAGCAGCGTCAGGCGCTGTTTGAACGCATTCATGCCAGCGGAGCGCAAATCGTCACCGTTGCGATGGGATCGCCAAAGCAGGAGATCTTCATGCGCGACTGCCGTCTGGTGCATCCAGATGCGCTGTATATGGGCGTTGGCGGGACTTACGATGTTTTCACCGGTCACGTAAAACGCGCACCGAAAATCTGGCAAACGCTGGGACTGGAGTGGCTCTACCGCCTGCTTTCGCAGCCGAGCCGCATTAAGCGTCAGCTTCGTTTGCTGCGTTATTTACGCTGGCACTACACCGGCAACCTCTGATTTTCCTCTCTTTGTAAAGCGACGGAGTGGTCACTCCGTCGCCTGTCTGCTTTTTTATTACACAAAGCATTCAAATTTTTAATGCTTTATTTGCCATTTCTCCTGAATTACGAAAACATTCGCAACACTCGATGTACCCATAACGATAACCGGTAACACCGGAAAGCATGCAAACACAACACGAGGATTTATGGCAGATAACAAACCAGAGCTACAGCGTGGGCTGGAAGCTCGACATATCGAACTCATCGCCCTGGGGGGCACCATTGGCGTCGGCCTGTTTATGGGGGCCGCCAGTACCTTGAAATGGGCCGGGCCATCCGTATTGTTGGCCTATATCATCGCCGGGCTATTCGTCTTTTTCATCATGCGTTCAATGGGCGAAATGTTGTTCCTCGAACCGGTTACCGGTTCGTTCGCCGTTTATGCGCATCGTTATATGAGCCCGTTCTTTGGTTATCTCACCGCCTGGTCTTATTGGTTTATGTGGATGGCGGTGGGGATCTCAGAAATCACCGCCATTGGCGTTTATGTCCAGTTCTGGTTCCCGGAGATGGCGCAGTGGATACCCGCATTGATCGCAGTGGCGCTGGTGGCGTTGGCGAATCTGGCGGCGGTGCGGTTGTACGGCGAAATCGAGTTCTGGTTCGCGATGATCAAAGTCACCACGATTATCGTGATGATTGTCATTGGCCTGGGCGTGATTTTCTTTGGCTTTGGCAATGGCGGGCAGTCGATTGGTTTTAGCAATCTCACAGAGCATGGCGGTTTCTTTGCGGGTGGCTGGAAAGGGTTCCTGACCGCGCTGTGTATTGTGGTGGCGTCCTACCAGGGCGTGGAGCTGATTGGCATTACTGCCGGTGAAGCGAAGAATCCGCAGGTGACGCTGCGCAGTGCCGTAGGCAAGGTGCTGTGGCGGATCCTGATTTTCTACGTAGGCGCGATTTTCGTTATCGTCACCATCTTCCCGTGGAATGAAATAGGCAGCAACGGCAGCCCGTTCGTACTGACTTTTGCCAAAATCGGTATTACCGCAGCGGCGGGCATTATCAACTTTGTGGTGCTGACGGCTGCGCTCTCTGGCTGTAACAGCGGCATGTACAGTTGCGGACGTATGCTCTACGCACTGGCGAAAAACCGTCAGTTACCGGCGGCGATGGCGAAAGTTTCCCGTCACGGCGTACCCGTTGCGGGTGTGGCAGTATCTATTGCTATTCTGCTAATTGGCTCATGCCTGAACTACATCATTCCCAATCCGCAGCGTGTGTTTGTCTACGTCTACAGTGCCAGCGTGCTTCCGGGGATGGTGCCATGGTTTGTGATATTGATAAGCCAGCTGCGTTTTCGGCGTGCACATAAAGCGGCGATTGCCAGCCATCCGTTCCGCTCAATCCTGTTCCCGTGGGCCAACTACGTAACAATGGCATTCCTGATTTGCGTTTTGATCGGCATGTACTTTAATGAAGATACGCGTATGTCGCTGTTTGTTGGCATCATCTTTATGCTGGCGGTGACGGCGATTTATAAAGTTTTTGGCCTTAATCGCCACGGGAAAGCGCATAAACTGGAGGAATAAGCAGCAAAACGCACAAACCGTAACCAAACGCGCAATTTATTTAAAAAGGGACTAGACAGAGGGGTGGGAAGTCCGTATTATCCACCCCCGCAACGGCGCTAAGCGCCCGTAGCTCAGCTGGATAGAGCGCTGCCCTCCGGAGGCAGAGGTCTCAGGTTCGAATCCTGTCGGGCGCGCCATTTAGTCCCGGCGCTTGAGCTGCGGTGGTAGTAATACCGCGTAACAAGATTTGTAGTGGTGGCTATAGCTCAGTTGGTAGAGCCCTGGATTGTGATTCCAGTTGTCGTGGGTTCGAATCCCATTAGCCACCCCATTATTAGAAGTTGTGACAATGCGAAGGTGGCGGAATTGGTAGACGCGCTAGCTTCAGGTGTTAGTGTCCTTACGGACGTGGGGGTTCAAGTCCCCCCCCTCGCACCACGACTTTAAAGAATTGAACTAAAAATTCAAAAAGCAGTATTTCGGCGAGTAGCGCAGCTTGGTAGCGCAACTGGTTTGGGACCAGTGGGTCGGAGGTTCGAATCCTCTCTCGCCGACCAATTTTGAACCCCGCTTCGGCGGGGTTTTTTGTTTTCTGTGCATTTCGTCACCCTCCCTTCGCAATAAACGCCCGTAATAACTCATTGCCCCACGGTATGATTTCGCCCTTAACGTATTGAAGGATGACTTCAGGCAAGGAGTGACCATGCTGCAACAGGTTCCAACGCGTGCTTTTCATGTGATGGCGAAACCGAGTGGTTCCGATTGTAATCTGAACTGTGACTACTGTTTTTATCTCGAAAAACAATCCCTTTACCGCGAAAAGCCAGTCACGCATATGGACGATGACACGCTGGAAGCGTATGTCCGTCACTATATCGCTGCCAGCGAACCGCAAAACGAAGTGGCTTTTACCTGGCAGGGCGGCGAACCAACGTTACTCGGGCTGGATTTTTACCGCCGTGCCGTAAAGTTACAGGCGAAATACGGTGCTGGCAGGAAGATAAGTAACAGCTTCCAGACTAACGGCGTGCTGCTCGATGATAAATGGTGTGCATTTCTGGCAGAAAATCATTTTCTTGTTGGGTTATCGCTGGACGGTCCGGCTGAGATCCACAATCAATATCGCGTGACCAAAGGTGGCAGACCAACGCATAAGCTGGTGATGCGTGCCCTGACGCTGCTGCAAAAACATCATGTCGACTATAACGTGCTGGTCTGCGTCAACCGCACCAGCGCGCAGCAACCGTTGCAGGTTTATGATTTTTTGTGCGATGCGGGAGTCGAATTCATCCAGTTTATTCCGGTGGTCGAGCGCCTGGCTGATGAAACAGCTGCCAGCGATGGACTGAAACTACATGCGCCTGGTGATATTCAGGGGGAACTGACGGAATGGTCGGTGCGCCCCGATGAATTTGGTGAATTTCTGGTGGCGATATTCGACCACTGGATCAAACGCGACGTCGGCAAGATTTTCGTGATGAATATCGAATGGGCGTTTGCCAATTTTGTCGGTGCGCCGGGTGCGGTTTGCCATCATCAGCCAACCTGTGGGCGCTCGGTGATTGTTGAGCACAACGGCGACGTTTACGCCTGCGATCACTATGTTTATCCGCAATATCGGCTGGGGAATATGCATCAGCAAACAATTGCAGAAATGATCGATTCCCCGCAACAGCAGGTGTTTGGTGAAGATAAATTTAAGCAATTACCGGCGCAGTGTCGCAGTTGTAACGTGTTAAAAGCGTGCTGGGGAGGCTGCCCGAAACACCGCTTCATGCTCGATGCCAGCGGCAAACCGGGGCTGAATTATTTGTGTGCCGGGTATCAGCGTTATTTCCGCCATCTACCGCCATATCTTAAAGCAATGGCTGATTTGCTGGCGCACGGTCGCCCGGCCAGTGACATTATGCAGGCACATTTGCTGGTGGTGAATAAGTAAAAAAGCGGCCATTTTGTGGCCGCCTGCGGTTGATTGCCGGATGCGGCGTAAACGCCTTATCCGGCCTACATGATCGTGCAAATTCAATAAATTGCAGCGTTCTGTGGATACTGGTTTGGGTGATCGTATCCGGCAAAGCCTTTGCGTGCGGTGGCAGTTGACGGGGTATCTGCTGCGCTGGCCATGAGAGGAAGAGCGGCGGCGACAGCAACAACAAAAAGTTTGGGTGAAAACGAAAATTCCATGCAAAATGCTCCGGTTTCATGTCATCAAAATGATGACGTAATTAAGCATTGATAATTGAGATCCCTCTCCCTGACAGGATGATTACATAAATAATAGTGACAAAAATAAATTATTTATTTATCCAGAAAATGAATTGGAAAATCAGGAGAGCGTTTTCAATCCTACCTCTGGCGCAGTTGATATGTAAGGCAGGTTTATTATATCGCGTTGATTATTGATGCTTTTTTTAGTTTTAACGGCAATTAATATATGTGTTATTAATTGAATGAATTTTATCATTCATAATAAGTATGTGTAGGATCAAGCTCAGGTTAAATATTCACTCAGGAAGTTATTACTCAGGAAGCAAAGAGGATTACAGAATTATCTCATAACAAGTGTTAAGGGATGTTATTTCCCGATTCTCTGTGGCATAATAAACGGGTAGATGCTCATTCCATCTCTTATGTTCGCCTTAGTGCCTCATAAACTCCGGAATGACGCAGAGCCGTTTACGGTGCTTATCGTCCACTGACAGATGTCGCTTATGCCTCATCAGACACCATGGACACAACGTTGAGTGAAGCACCCACTTGTTGTCATACAGACCTGTTTTAACGCCTGCTCCGTAATAAGAGCAGGCGTTTTTTTATGCATCAGAAAGGTCCCGGAGGTGCTTGCCTCCGGGTGAGAAGGAACTACTGTGGTGGGTTGTTCTGCAACGTTAACATCAAACCGTCGCGACGCATCGCTGCAGCTTCTTCCGGCTTGTGCAGTCTGTCCAGCGCGTCGGCAAGCCATGCGTAATCGTAGGCGTCCGGACGTTGTTTCAGCGCCGCGCGGAAGGCGAGCGATGCTTCCTGCCATTCTCCGTGCTTCATCAGTGACTGGCCCAGTGTGCTCCACAACAGCGGGCGATCGCCGACGTTTTTGATCTGCTGGCGCAGCACTTTTTCCAGCTGTTCCGGATTGTTGGTTTTCAGTCGAGGAATCGGCAGCAGTAGGCGATCGTCGTACTGGCGTTTCAGGCCATCGATGATAATTTGCTGGGCAGTATCATGATCGTCACATTCAATAAGATGTTCCGCCATTGCCACCTGCAACGCTACCTGATGACGCGTTTTCCGGCTTTGGTTTTTCCACCAGTTACGCAAACCTTCACTACCGTTATCGGCACGCGCCTGATCCATCAGGCCAATCCATGCCTGTTGTTCCAGCATTGCACGATGTTCTTCATCACCAACATGGGCTTTCGCCATTGATGGGATGATATCCAGCAGAGAACTCCATGCACCTGTGCGGATATACGCCTGTTCCGCCAGACGTAATACTTCCGGATGGCGTGGCGTAACTTCCAGCAGCTTATCCACGCCGTGGCGTGCAGCATGGTTTTCATTACGGGCCAGTTGCAGACGTACACGGGTGATTTCTACCGGAATGGTGTCATTGCCGGCCAGCTCTGCTGCGCGTTCCAGATGTTGGTTGGCGCGTGCTTCATCACCACGTTGTTGCGCGGCTTCGGCAGCCAGTAGATAGTTCACCACCGGTTGTTCCGCGTGATCGGCATTTTTCGCCATCAGCTTTTCAACTTGCTGATAATCGCCTTCCGCCAGTTTCAGCAGCGCCTGTTCGGTCTGCTTACGGGCACGGCGACGCTTACGTCCGACAAACCACCCACGTGTGTGTGCGCCTGTGCGGAAGATCCGCCGCAGTAGCCACTCAATGGCAAACAGCACTACCATCGCCAGAATCAAAATAATCGCCAGGCCCGTGACGCTGGTTTCGATATTGTAGTTGTCAGTCTGGATCAGCACGTAACCCTGATGACCGGCAATCATCGGGCCAACCACTATCCCCGCAATCAGCAAAACAAAGAGTAATAACACTTTTAGCATGGTTATTCTCCTTGCGGCGCGGCTGCCGGAGTATCACCTTGCGGTGCAGGTGCAGGTGCAGGTGCAGGTGCAGGTGCAGGTGCAGGTTTAGCTTCCGTTGTCCCCGCTGCCGGTTGTGCCAGCAGGTTACGCACGCGGGTCTGCATCAGTTTTTCCAGCATCGCCTGGCTTTGCAGGGTTTCCGGAAGATCCATCGAGATATTTTGCTGGCTTAACTGGTCCACCTCGTCGAGGAACGCTTTGGTGGTGGCATCATCAGTATCGTAGTAAGCTCGTACCCAGGTGGAGACGTTCTCCAGCGCCTGGCGATAAGTCTCTTCCTGGTGACGCGGTACAGCTTGTGCTGCGACCAGCAGGCGAGAGCGAATATTTTCGCGCAGATAGATATCCTGATTTGGCGCTAACAGCGGTACGGCGGTGTCATCACGACGGCGAATCGTAATGAAG
Organism: uncultured Escherichia sp.; assembly: GCF_948475835.1. Lineage (NCBI taxonomy): Bacteria > Pseudomonadati > Pseudomonadota > Gammaproteobacteria > Enterobacterales > Enterobacteriaceae > Escherichia > uncultured Escherichia sp. The sequence continues at coordinate 40,024 of NZ_CAOLGM010000010.1, forward strand.
TTGTCCATAAAGTTCTGCCAGCTTTTTTGCAGATTGATACGCCATTCGCTGATGGAACTGGAAAGCTCTTCACCGTCGGAATCCATCGGCGAACCATCGCTGTCATTATCGGCCAGACGCAGGTTATCTACCTGATTTGAAAGCTGATTAAGCTTAAGGATGATGCCGTCATAATCCACCTGCGAAACTGCAGAAAGGCTGGCGATATCATCGGTAATTGCCCGACGAACGGTAATCAGACTCGGGTCATTCATATCCGCCAGGCTGGCATCTGCACTTTTCAGCAACGCTGCAGCGGTCGTGACGTCCTGATCGCTCCACAGCTTCCGTCCGGCGAGTTTCACCAGAAAATCGGCCTGAGCCAGCAGCCAGGTTTTAGCATCGCTGCCGGAAATGGTGGCGACCTTTTGTTGGACTTCATCCAACTGTTTTGCCAGCGTTTCTTGCTGACGATTCGCCTGCTTAAGCTGTGCAGCTTGTTGCTTAATAATGCCTTCCAGCTCGGCTTTTTGGCTCTCCTGGGCTTTTTGCAATGCCGTCAGTTGGTTAGCCAGGGCATCGCTGGTGGCGGTCTGATTGACGGCCTGTTGTTTACCCCAGCCATACAAACCGACGCCCGCCGCCAGAGCAATAGCGATAGCCACCGCGCTGAGAATCAATGCGGTATTGTTCTTACTCTTTTTTTCTGTTGCGACAGGTTGTGACGTGGTGTCCACGGCCTCCCTGGTCTCTTCAACCACGGCGGAGGTTTTTTCTTGTTCCGTCATTATGGCTTCCTGTTATGAGAGTTATTGTAATGCCCGTAAAAGCGCATCGTTGTCAGCGTTATCGGCGACCTTAATGTCTTGCCAGCCCAGTTCCCGGGCGAGTTTCGCCAAACGCTCACTGACGACCAATAGTCGACAGTGTAGTAACCAGTGCTCACGATACCATTGTGGGATCAGCGACCAGAGTTGCTGCAACATTTCACCGCTGGTAACAACGACCATCGTCACCTCGCGGGATTGCCAGCGCATCGCTTCTTCTGCACCATCGTAATGGATTGCGCATCGTTGATAACATTCACAAAAAGTGACCTCAGCACCGCGCGCTGTCAGGGTATCCCCAATTAGCTCACGACCGCCATTGCCACGTAATATCAGCGCACGTTTGCCCGCAATATTTTGTAATTCAGGTAATTGTAGCAAGACTTCGCTGATTTCCCGATCCTGCGGGTAGAGAATCTTCTGTCCGCTTACGGTATGTAGCGCCAGTGCGGTGGTGCGTCCAATGGCGAAATAATCAGGTAGTCGGGGCCATTTACGATCTTGCTGATGCAGCTGTGATTGGGCAAAAGCAACCGCGTGTTGCGAGAGGGCAAACAACAGATCGCTCTCCCCCAGCGCCGCCAGTTGATCAGCAAGTTGCGGTAATTGTCGACCCGGAGAAAACTCAATCAGCGGAAAATGCCAGGCCACCTGCCCCAGTGTGCGCAGACGGCTCACTAACTCTTCTCCAGCGGGAGACGGGCGGGTGACCAGGATACTCATGCCGGGGCGTCTCCGTTATAGACTTCAGCGAGGATCTCGCGCGCGCCGTTATTCAGTAGCTCTTCTGCCAGCGAAATCCCCATTTGTTCGGCATTTTGCGGCGCACCGCGGCGTTCACCGCGAATAATCTGCGAACCGTCCGGCGCGCCGACCAGCGCACGCAGCCAGATTTCACCATCAATAAGCTCGGCGTAGCTACCAATTGGCACCTGACATCCACCTTCGAGACGGGTATTCATGGCGCGTTCTGCGGTAACGCGCAGTGCAGTTTCGTGGTGATTCAGCGCGGCAAGCAGCTCGCGAGTGCGCGTATCATCAAGGCGGCATTCAATACCGACTGCACCTTGTCCTACCGCCGGAAGAGAAATCTCGGGTGGTAACGCGGCGCGAATGCGGGACTCCAGACCTAAACGTTTTAGTCCGGCTACGGCAAGAATGATGGCATCGTATTCGCCGTTATCTAGTTTGCTCAGGCGAGTGCCGACGTTGCCGCGCAGGGAGCGGATAATCAGATCCGGGCGGCGTTCAGCCAGTTGGCACTGGCGACGTAAACTGGACGTCCCGACGATACTGCCTGCCGGTAACGCATCCAGACTGTCATAATTATTGGACACAAAGGCATCGCGAGGATCTTCACGCTCACAAATAGTGACCAACCCCAGACCTTGCGGGAATTCAACCGGCACATCTTTCATTGAATGTACGGCGATATCGGCGCGATTCTCCAGGAGCGCGACTTCCAGCTCTTTTACAAATAAGCCTTTTCCGCCTACTTTCGCCAGCGGCGTATCAAGAATCACATCGCCGCGCGTCACCATCGGTACCAGTTCAACCACCAGGCCCGGATGGCTCGCCATCAACTTGTCTTTGACATAGTGTGCCTGCCAGAGTGCAAGTGGGCTTTGGCGTGTGGCAATTCTTAAAACATTGTCTAACATGCTTGTTACCGTCATTATCATCCGTGGTCCATCCTAACATCCTTGCCAGAGTGATGTCAGTGTTGTGGTGAAACGTAGACGCCTGCGCAAATCGTAAAATGAGGTCTGGCAGTGGATCCTGACAGGCGTTTCACGCCGTCGTAATAAGGAATTTACAGAGAATAAACGGTGCTACACTTGTATGTAGCGCATCTTTCTTTACGGTCAATCAGCAAGGTGTTAAATTGATCACGTTTTAGACCATTTTTTCGTCGTGAAACTAAAAAAACCAGGCGCGAAAAGTGGTAACGGTTACCTTTGACATACGAAATATCCCGAATGCCGCGTGTTACCGTTGATGTTGGCGGAATCACAGTCATGACGGGTAGCAAATCAGGCGATACGTCTTGTACCTCTATATTGAGACTCTGAAACAGAGACTGGATGCCATAAATCAATTGCGTGTGGATCGCGCGCTTGCTGCTATGGGGCCTGCATTCCAACAGGTCTACAGTCTACTGCCGACATTGTTGCACTATCACCATCCGCTAATGCCGGGTTACCTTGATGGTAACGTTCCCAAAGGCATTTGCCTTTACACGCCTGATGAAACTCAACGCCACTACCTGAACGAGCTTGAACTGTATCGTGGAATGTCAGTACAGGACCCACCGAAAGGTGAGCTTCCAATTACTGGTGTATACACCATGGGCAGCACCTCGTCCGTAGGGCAAAGTTGTTCCTCTGACCTGGATATCTGGGTCTGTCATCAATCCTGGCTCGATAGCGAAGAGCGCCAGTTACTACAACGTAAATGTAGTCTGCTGGAAAGCTGGGCCGCCTCGCTGGGTGTGGAAGTCAGCTTCTTCCTGATTGATGAAAACCGCTTCCGTCATAATGAAAGCGGCAGCCTGGGGGGCGAAGATTGTGGCTCCACCCAGCATATACTGCTGCTTGACGAATTTTATCGTACCGCCGTGCGTCTCGCCGGTAAGCGTATTCTGTGGAATATGGTGCCGTGCGACGAAGAAGAGCATTACGACGACTATGTGATGACGCTTTACGCGCAGGGCGTGCTGACGCCAAATGAATGGCTGGATCTCGGTGGCTTAAGCTCGCTTTCTGCTGAAGAGTACTTTGGTGCCAGCCTTTGGCAGCTCTACAAGAGTATCGATTCCCCATACAAAGCGGTACTGAAAACACTGCTGCTGGAAGCCTATTCCTGGGAATACCCGAACCCACGTCTGCTGGCGAAAGATATCAAACAGCGTTTGCACGACGGCGAGATTGTATCGTTTGGTCTCGATCCATACTGCATGATGCTGGAGCGTGTTACTGAATACCTGACGGCGATTGAAGATTTTACCCGTCTGGATTTAGTACGTCGCTGCTTCTATTTAAAAGTGTGCGAAAAGCTCAGCCGTGAACGCGCCTGTGTAGGCTGGCGTCGCGCAGTGTTGAGCCAGTTAGTGAGCGAGTGGGGTTGGGACGAAGCTCGTCTGGCAATGCTCGATAACCGCGCTAACTGGAAGATTGATCAGGTGCGTGAGGCGCACAACGAGTTGCTCGACGCGATGATGCAGAGCTACCGTAATCTGATCCGCTTTGCGCGTCGCAATAACCTTAGCGTCTCCGCCAGTCCGCAGGATATCGGCGTGCTGACGCGTAAGCTGTATGCCGCGTTTGAAGCATTACCAGGTAAAGTGACGCTGGTAAACCCGCAGATTTCACCCGATCTCTCGGAACCGAATCTGACCTTTATTTATGTGCCGCCGGGCCGTGCTAACCGTTCAGGTTGGTATCTGTATAACCGCGCGCCAAATATTGAGTCGATCATCAGCCATCAGCCGCTGGAATATAACCGTTACCTGAACAAACTGGTGGCGTGGGCATGGTTTAACGGCCTGCTGACCTCGCGCACCCGTTTGTATATTAAAGGTAACGGCATTGTCGATTTGCCTAAGTTGCAGGAGATGGTCGCCGACGTGTCGCACCATTTCCCGCTGCGCTTACCTGCACCGACACCGAAGGCGCTCTACAGCCCGTGTGAGATCCGCCATCTGGCGATTATCGTTAACCTGGAATATGACCCGACAGCGGCGTTCCGCAATCAGGTGGTGCATTTTGATTTCCGTAAGCTGGATGTCTTCAGCTTTGGCGAGAATCAAAATTGCCTGGTAGGTAGCGTTGACCTGCTGTACCGCAACTCGTGGAACGAAGTGCGTACGCTGCACTTCAACGGCGAGCAATCGATGATCGAAGCCCTGAAAACTATTCTCGGCAAAATGCATCAGGACGCCGCACCGCCAGATAGCGTGGAAGTCTTCTGTTATAGCCAGCATCTGCGCGGGTTAATCCGTACTCGCGTGCAGCAACTGGTTTCTGAGTGTATTGAACTGCGCCTTTCCAGCACCCGCCAGGAAACCGGGCGTTTCAAGGCGCTGCGCGTTTCTGGTCAAACCTGGGGCTTGTTCTTCGAACGCCTGAATGTATCGGTACAGAAGCTGGAGAACGCCATCGAGTTTTATGGCGCTATTTCGCATAACAAACTGCACGGCCTGTCAGTGCAGGTTGAAACCAATCACGTCAAATTACCGGCGGTGGTGGACGGCTTTGCTAGTGAAGGGATCATCCAGTTCTTCTTCGAAGAAACGCAAGACGAGAATGGCTTTAATATCTACATTCTCGACGAAAGCAACCGGGTTGAGGTGTATCACCACTGCGAAGGCAGCAAAGAGGAACTGGTGCGTGACGTCAGTCGCTTCTACTCGTCATCGCACGACCGCTTCACCTACGGCTCAAGCTTCATCAACTTCAACCTGCCGCAGTTCTATCAGATTGTGAAGGTTGATGGTCGTGAACAGGTGATTCCGTTCCGCACAAAATCTATCGGTAACATGCCGCCTGCCAATCAGGATCACGATACGCCGCTATTACAGCAATATTTTTCGTGATGAACGTGCCGGAAAGCGAGGCTTATCCGGCATGCAATCTTAGCGGAAACTGACTGTTTCACCCGCCTGCTGTGTCGCCGCCTGTTCCAGCAAATCCCAGAAGGTTTCGCCGCTGCGATCGCAAATCCACTCATCGCCTTTCAGATCAAAATGGTAGCCGCCTTGTTTGGTTGCCAGCCATACCTGGTGCAGCGGTTCCTGGCGGTTGATAATGATTTTGCTGCCGTTTTCAAAGGTAATGGTCAGCACGCCGCCGTTGATTTCGCAGTCGATATCGCTGTCGCCATCCCAGTCGTCCAGACGCTCTTCAATGGTCAGCCACAGTTGATCAGCCAGGCGATGAAATTCACTGTCGTTCATTGTTGTATCCTGTTTTTAAGTGATGGCGGCAGTATAGCGGCATGGGGTCAGGGCTTCAAAGTTTGCACCTCTGCTGCTGCGTTCCGGCATGATTCATCCGTCACCGGAATAATGATGTCTCTGTTTTGAACTTCACGTACGTTCTCCTCTCTGACACGAGTTTTCGCCGGGCAGGGGGAGGGCGTAATCCTTACCTCTGTATCGGTCCATGTATAAACATTGCGATCGTCATAAGCGAAGCGATCGTTTTTAGTTAGCGGACCGTTAACTGGAATAATTTGCAAGCTCTTTGACCGTAATTGGCGGATAAAGTAAGCATGTTGTTTGCCGCCATTAAATGAGCGATCAATGACCAGGTCTGGCGTATCCAGCGGGATTATCTCAAGCTGGTCTTCACCAAATATCGATAATTTTGTTACATACAGCCGATCTTTATATTGCGCAATATTGCCAGTAATCAGATGAAATTGTTCAGGTTCAATACCTGGTAGGTCTATCCACTTGCTCCACTGACGGTCGGACGTGAGCTGTTTACGCCAGCGAACGCGACTTTCCCCTACTTCAAAAGAGACGTCATCATCTACGGGTATCGCTTTGCCTGATAATTGACCAAAGGGATAACGATACATACCCTTATTGTCGCGAAAAACCAGCAGTGAATGAGGTATCCAGCGAATTATCTCAAATGAGTCTGCATTCGCCGTAAGGTGAACGCCATTTAAATAAATATTCTGCCCACTGCGGATAAGCAGATCATTGGAATACAAATTTCTGTTTACACTCATAAGACGTGGATTAATACCCCACCATCTTTTTTCTAATACAGTAACATTACTGCTGCTCCCCTGACGTCGACCGGACAAATAGAGATTTTTACTATCCACCAGCGTGGTAGAGTTACCTTCGATAGCTTTTAGTGTCGCCAGATCAACACGTGACGCGCCGCTATTACTTTCGGTGCGCTGTCCGTCAAAATAGAGGCTATATTTATCGACCGCGAAGCGGCCCATAGCCTGAAAGCTGGCAATATCGACAGTGGGGGTTCCCGGTGGATTGCTAACGATTTTGCCACGCCAGAGAATAACGCGGCCGTCTGTCACCCAGTGGTATTCCTCATTTTTTATGCTTATTTCATCGGAAGGTATATAACCCGTTTTCCCAGAGATATTTTTCACAAGGCGCAAATCGGCCCTGCTCATCTCCGGAAACTGGGCAATGATTTTCTTATCCCCCCAATAACCTTTACCGTAAGACATAACACCGTGATCATTGTAATAGTCGAACCCTATGGCCTGTACAGCAGGCGTCAGAAATGTGTGTCCCAACAGGATGAGTGCAACTGTGATTATTTGACCCTTCATTTTGTCGCCTCATTGCGCGGGGCAGGAATAAATTCGCCGTCATCAGTAATTTTTCCGTCCAGATATCCCGTTTTGTAATTTACGCCATAGCCATATCCCGAATGTTGTTCCTTCCAGATTAAGCGAACTTGTTTCGGATCAGCGGTGCGGTATCGCCAGAGCTGCGCGCCATCAAAGCTGTAAATGTAGCGGTTATCGCGGGCATACCATCTGCGCAAAAAGGGATGGTCATTAAGATGGGCTTCGCGTTCATCCGGAGAACGGTTATCCAGTAAGATCAGCGGTCCGTCAGATTCAAACACATGTAAACCGGAATGGTATGGCCACCCTTCGGCACGCGTAAGTAAATAGCCGTGGCGTTTCCCGGCGTTGAAACGTTTGTTGATAATAAGATTGGGATCATCAAGTTTCACGATTTCCAGCTTGCGGTCACCAGACTCTGTTTCGATGATGGTATAAAGCGAGTCCTGATACTGGGCGACAGCATCACTGATGGGTTGAAACTGCTCCGGATCGAGTCCGGGTAATTCTTCCTGTTTACAAGCAGGTCCTTTACGCCAGAACACTTTCTTTTCCAGCAGAGAAAAATCCAGACAGTGCTTTGTTAAATCTTCATCCCACGCCAGATTTTCCTTGTCGAGGACTTTACGCTGCAGCCCGTTTTTATCACGCCAGGTCAAGAGTGAGCCGGGCATCCAGCGCACGACGGAAAAGGTGTCCGGGTCGGCATCAAGCTGTTCGCCGTTGATCAGGATTTTGGTCCGTGTACGAGCCAGGGTATCCCAGGGGCCAAATGGCATAGCCACACAGGGATTAAACGCGGTAGAAAACTTTCCTCGCTGATCCCATGACTTTTGTGCCAGCACACGGAAACTATCGGGATCTGCGAGGCGATGCCCATTGATATACAAGAAATTAGCGTCACGTAATATCAGCCCCAGTAAGTCAGGATCCCAGGGAGGCCGGAATTCCACCTGATGCAGTGTTTTGATATCTAAGCGATTTCCCCCGCCATTGTTATCTGTGCGCTTGCCTTCGAAATAGAGACTGTGTTTATCTGCGGCAAAATCACCCCACGCCTTGAACGAGGCGACATCGACGGGAGGTTTGTCTGGCGGGTTTTGCACAACTTCACCCGCGTAGAGGATATAGCGACCATCGCTATGCCAGGAGTAATGAGGATACCAGGCCTGTGCGCCTTCATAGAGGTAGTCGGTTGTCAGATCAGTCAGAGGAGGTACTTTATCCCATTTGTCTAGTGTTGTCGGGTCTATTAATAAATTGGGTAAACGGCGCAAACTTTTGTAATTCACGTCAGGAAGAGAAAGATTTGTTTCTTTATAAGGGCGCAGGTATACCACGCCTTTTCCCTGTTTCTGGTAAATATTATGTTCAGGCGGATCAAGCCGACATCCCCATGCCGACGATAAAAACAATGAACAAGACAACAAACAAACCACATTGCGATAGTGCATAAAGCCATCCTGGCGCGAGGTGCCGATCACGAAACTACCAGCAGAACATAATTCCTCGCACGTAAGCGTAACTTTTGCGGCAAATCGTCACTTTTCAGAATCTATAAAGGCCATCGCTATTTTCTGATAGTTGCTGGGGTAAACTTGAGGTTTTCATTCATGATATAAATACGAGCTACTGCGCCATGGTGTGACTGATCACGTTAAAATGTGCCGGATTGACGCCGGGAAGGGTGTCAACATGCGACTCTGCCCACCGTTACCTACTTTATTGTCTTTCGCGTGTTGTACTTAGGTCCCACCACCGGTATCTAACATTCCCCACATTATTACGCTTTCTGCCGAACGTGATTTTTATAGAAATCTATCAATTCATTTTCCCTGTACCATAAAGTTTATCTTTCACATCCTGCCGAACGCGGGTCTTGTACCCCCCGTTGTGAAGATCTTCATACGGAGAAAAAGAATCTTTACTCCACCCCAGCAGCACTTTATCGCCAGGCATAAAATGCACATGCAGAAAATCTTCTCCCCATTCTCTTTTGGGGAGAGGTAACGTCATATTCCGTTTCTCCAGACGCATTCCAGCATTATACTGTGTACGAGTAGTACTTAATGTCCAGATAACCTCTGCCGTATCCCCACTGACATCACCACAACAGGTGATTGAACCGCCACCATTTGCAAAAGCATTCGCGCCCGCCACGCCGTTAACACTGAATCCCAGTATCGGACGGTCAATTTCACTGTGGATTTCCAGAATCACTCCACCTCTTGGTCCTCCCCATACTGCCTGTCCTATATTCCACAACACGACCAGTACCGGAACGACAATTAACGTCCGCCATACCCAGCGCCCCCAGCGGGCATAACCGCGCGTAAGCTTTTGGTCAAATTTTTCCAGTTGGGTAAATAGCCCCATCAGATTTTATTCCCTCTTATCACCAGGTTGGCAAAGTTGTATGTCACTGGCGACTAAGGTCAGACAACGAAATTGCATGGTGCGCCACTCTATTAAAAGCCCCATGCCGACGATAAGAACAATGAACAAGACAACAAACAAACCACATTGCGATAGTGCATAAAGCCATCCTGGCGCGAGGTGCCGATCACGAAACTACCAGCAAAACATAAATCCCCACGTGTAAGCGTTATACTCGCAGCATTTCCTCACTTTTCAGACTTCATAAAGAGTCGCTAAACGCTTGCTTTTACGCCTTCTCCTGCGATGATAGAAAGCAGAAAGCGATGAACTTTACAGGCAATCCATAATGAAAAACGTGTTTAAGGCACTCACTGTATTAATTACTCTCTTCAGCCTGACGGGCTGCGGTCTGAAAGGTCCGCTCTATTTCCCGCCTGCAGATAAAAACGCACCGCCGCCGACCAAACCGGTAGAGACGCAAACGCAATCCACGGTGCCGGATAAAAACGATCGCGCCACTGGCGATGGTCCATCCCAGGTGAATTACTAAAAGTCAGTTTCTGTACCCGCGTGATTGGAGTAAATGATGCAGTTCTCGAAAATGCATGGCCTTGGCAACGATTTTATGGTCGTCGACGCGGTAACGCAGAATGTCTTTTTTTCACCGGAGCTGATTCGTCGCCTGGCTGATCGGCACCTGGGAGTAGGGTTTGACCAACTGCTGGTGGTTGAGCCGCCGTATGATCCTGAACTGGATTTTCACTATCGCATTTTCAATGCTGATGGCAGTGAAGTGGCGCAGTGCGGCAATGGTGCGCGCTGCTTTGCCCGTTTTGTGCGTCTGAAAGGGCTGACCAATAAGCGCGATATCCGCGTCAGCACCGCCAACGGGCGGATGGTTCTGACCGTCACCGATGATGATCTGGTCCGCGTAAATATGGGCGAACCCAACTTCGAACCTTCCGCCGTGCCGTTTCGCGCTAACAAAGCGGAAAAGACCTATATTATGCGCGCCGCCGAGCAGACAATCTTATGCGGCGTGGTGTCGATGGGAAATCCGCATTGCGTGATTCAGGTCGATGATGTCGATACCGCGGCGGTAGAAACGCTTGGTCCTGTTCTGGAAAGCCACGAGCGTTTTCCGGAGCGAGCCAATATCGGTTTTATGCAAGTGGTTAAGCGCGAGCATATTCGTTTACGCGTTTATGAGCGTGGGGCAGGAGAAACCCAGGCCTGCGGCAGCGGCGCGTGTGCGGCGGTTGCAGTAGGGATTCAGCAAGGTTTGCTGGCCGAAGAAGTACGCGTGGAACTCCCCGGCGGTCGTCTTGATATCGCCTGGAAAGGTCCGGGTCACCCGTTATATATGACTGGCCCGGCGGTACATGTCTACGACGGATTTATTCATCTATGAAGCAACCAGGGGAAGAACTGCAGGAAACACTCACGGAGCTTGATGACCGGGCGGTTGTCGATTATCTGATTAAAAATCCTGAGTTTTTTATCCGTAATGCGCGCGCAGTAGAAGCGATACGTGTGCCGCATCCGGTACGCGGCACCGTTTCGTTGGTCGAGTGGCACATGGCCCGCGCACGTAATCATATTCATGTTCTGGAAGAGAACATGGCGCTGTTGATGGAACAGGCTATCGCCAACGAAGGCCTGTTTTATCGCCTACTCTACCTGCAGCGCAGTCTCACCGCCGCCAGCAGTCTCGACGATATGCTGATGCGCTTTCACCGCTGGGCGCGCGATCTCGGCCTGGCAGGTGCGAGTCTGCGCCTGTTTCCGGATCGCTGGCGCTTAGGTGCGCCGTCGAACCACACTCATCTGGCATTAAGCCGTCAGTCTTTCGAACCGCTGCGTATTCAGCGTTTGGGGCAGGAACAGCACTATCTTGGGCCGCTTAACGGACCAGAGCTGCTGGTGGTGCTACCGGAAGCGAAAGCGGTGGGATCGGTGGCGATGTCGATGCTGGGAAGCGATGCTGATTTGGGTGTCGTGCTGTTTACCAGTCGCGATGCCAGTCACTATCAACAAGGGCAAGGAACGCAGTTACTTCATGAAATTGCGCTGATGTTGCCGGAGCTTCTGGAGCGTTGGATTGAACGCGTATGACCGATTTACACACCGATGTAGAACGCTACCTACGTTATCTGAGCGTGGAGCGCCAGCTTAGCCCGATAACCCTGCTTAACTACCAGCGTCAGCTTGAGGCGATCATCAATTTTGCCAGCGAAAACGGCCTGCAAAGCTGGCAGCAATGTGATGTGACGATGGTGCGCAATTTTGCTGTACGCAGTCGCCGTAAAGGGCTGGGAGCAGCAAGCCTCGCGTTACGGCTTTCTGCGCTACGTAGCTTTTTTGACTGGCTGGTCAGCCAGAACGAACTCAAAGCTAACCCGGCGAAAGGAGTTTCGGCACCGAAAGCGCCGCGTCATCTGCCGAAAAACATCGACGTCGACGATATGAATCGGCTGCTGGATATTGATATCAACGATCCCCTCGCTGTACGCGACCGTGCAATGCTGGAAGTGATGTACGGCGCGGGTCTGCGTCTTTCCGAGCTGGTGGGGCTGGATATCAAACACCTCGACCTGGAGTCTGGTGAAGTGTGGGTAATGGGGAAAGGCAGCAAAGAGCGCCGCCTGCCGATTGGTCGCAACGCTGTGGCGTGGATTGAGCACTGGCTTGATTTGCGCGACCTGTTTGGTAGCGAAGACGACGCGCTTTTTCTGTCGAAACTGGGCAAGCGTATCTCCGCGCGTAATGTGCAGAAACGCTTTGCCGAATGGGGCATAAAACAAGGGCTGAATAATCACGTTCACCCACATAAATTACGTCACTCGTTCGCTACGCATATGCTGGAGTCGAGCGGCGATCTTCGTGGTGTGCAGGAGCTGCTGGGTCATGCCAACCTCTCCACCACGCAAATCTATACTCATCTTGATTTTCAACACCTTGCCTCGGTGTACGATGCGGCGCATCCACGCGCCAAACGGGGGAAATAATGCGTTTTTACCGGCCTTTGGGGCGCATCTCGGCGCTCACCTTTGACCTGGATGATACCCTTTACGATAACCGTCCGGTGATTTTGCGCACCGAGCGAGAGGCGCTTACCTTTGTGCAAAATTATCATCCGGCGCTGCGCAGCTTCCAGAATGAAGATCTGCAACGCCTGCGCCAGGCGGTACGGGAAGCGGAACCCGAGATTTATCACGACGTGACGCGTTGGCGTTTTCGTTCGATTGAACAAGCGATGCTCGACGCCGGGCTGAGTGCCGAAGAAGCCAGTGCAGGCGCACACGCAGCAATGATTAACTTTGCCAAATGGCGCAGCCGAATCGACGTCCCGCAGCAAACTCACGACACCTTAAAACAGCTGGCGAAGAAATGGCCGCTGGTGGCGATCACCAACGGTAACGCCCAGCCGGAACTGTTTGGTTTGGGGGATTATTTTGAGTTTGTGCTGCGCGCTGGCCCGCACGGGCGCTCAAAACCGTTCAGCGATATGTACTTTTTGGCTGCGGAAAAACTCAACGTGCCGATCGGCGAGATCTTACATGTTGGGGACGATCTCACCACTGACGTGGGTGGGGCAATTCGCAGCGGAATGCAGGCTTGTTGGATCAGACCGGAAAATGGCGATCTGATGCAAACCTGGGACAGCCGTTTACTGCCGCATCTGGAAATTTCCCGGTTGGCATCTCTGACCTCGCTGATATAATCAGCAAATCTGTATATATACCCAGCTTTTTGGCGGAGGGCGTTGCGCTTCTCCGCCCAACCTATTTTTACGCGGCGGTGCCAATGGACGTTTCTTACCTGCTCGACAGCCTTAATGACAAACAGCGCGAAGCGGTGGCCGCGCCACGCAGCAACCTTCTGGTGCTGGCGGGCGCGGGCAGTGGTAAGACGCGCGTACTGGTGCATCGTATCGCCTGGCTGATGAGCGTGGAAAACTGCTCGCCATACTCGATTATGGCGGTGACGTTTACCAACAAAGCGGCGGCGGAGATGCGTCATCGTATCGGGCAACTGATGGGCACCAGCCAGGGCGGCATGTGGGTCGGCACCTTCCACGGGCTGGCGCACCGCCTGCTGCGTGCGCACCATATGGACGCCAATCTGCCGCAGGATTTCCAGATCCTCGATAGCGAGGACCAGCTGCGCCTGCTTAAGCGTCTGATCAAAGCCATGAACCTCGACGAGAAGCAGTGGCCGCCGCGCCAGGCAATGTGGTACATCAACAGCCAGAAAGATGAAGGCCTGCGTCCGCATCATATTCAAAGCTACGGTAATCCGGTGGAGCAGACCTGGCAGAAGGTGTATCAGGCGTATCAGGAAGCGTGTGACCGCGCGGGCCTGGTGGACTTCGCCGAGCTGCTGCTGCGCGCTCACGAACTGTGGCTTAACAAGCCGCATATCCTACAACACTACCGCGAACGTTTTACCAATATCCTGGTGGACGAATTCCAGGATACCAACAACATTCAGTACGCGTGGATCCGCCTGCTGGCGGGCGACACCGGCAAAGTGATGATCGTCGGTGATGACGACCAGTCAATCTACGGCTGGCGCGGGGCGCAGGTGGAGAATATTCAGCGTTTCCTTAATGATTTCCCCGGTGCCGAAACTATTCGTCTGGAGCAAAACTACCGCTCTACCAGCAATATTCTGAGCGCCGCTAACGCCCTGATTGAAAACAATAACGGGCGTCTGGGTAAAAAACTGTGGACCGATGGCGCGGACGGTGAGCCTATTTCCCTCTATTGCGCTTTTAACGAACTCGATGAAGCGCGTTTTGTGGTTAACCGCATCAAAACCTGGCAGGACAACGGCGGGGCGCTTGCCGAGTGCGCCATTCTCTACCGCAGTAACGCCCAGTCGCGTGTACTGGAAGAAGCACTGTTGCAGGCCAGTATGCCGTACCGTATTTACGGCGGGATGCGCTTCTTCGAACGCCAGGAAATCAAAGACGCGCTCTCGTATCTGCGTCTGATTGCCAACCGTAACGACGACGCGGCGTTTGAGCGCGTGGTGAATACGCCAACGCGGGGTATTGGTGACCGGACGCTGGACGTGGTACGTCAGACATCGCGCGATCGCCAGTTAACACTCTGGCAGGCATGTCGTGAACTGTTGCAGGAAAAAGCCCTCGCCGGGCGAGCTGCCAGCGCCTTGCAGCGATTTATGGAATTAATCGATGCCTTAGCGCAAGAAACTGCCGATATGCCGCTGCATGTACAGACTGACCGGGTAATTAAAGACTCCGGCCTGCGCACCATGTACGAGCAGGAGAAGGGCGAAAAAGGCCAGACGCGTATCGAAAACTTAGAGGAACTGGTGACGGCAACGCGCCAGTTCAGCTACAACGAAGAAGATGAAGATTTAATGCCGCTGCAGGCATTCCTCTCCCATGCGGCGCTGGAAGCGGGCGAGGGGCAGGCGGATACCTGGCAGGATGCAGTGCAGTTGATGACGCTGCACTCGGCGAAAGGCCTGGAGTTCCCGCAGGTGTTTATTGTCGGTATGGAAGAGGGTATGTTCCCAAGCCAGATGTCGCTGGATGAAGGCGGGCGTCTGGAAGAAGAACGCCGTCTGGCCTACGTTGGTGTAACCCGCGCGATGCAGAAACTGACGCTGACCTACGCGGAAACCCGCCGTCTGTATGGTAAAGAGGTTTACCATCGCCCGTCGCGCTTTATCGGCGAGCTGCCGGAAGAGTGTGTGGAAGAGGTGCGCCTGCGCGCTACGGTAAGTCGTCCGGTCAGCCATCAACGGATGGGGACGCCGATGGTCGAGAACGACAGCGGCTACAAGCTCGGTCAGCGTGTACGCCACGCTAAGTTTGGTGAAGGCACCATCGTCAATATGGAAGGCAGCGGCGAGCATAGCCGTTTGCAGGTGGCATTCCAGGGCCAGGGTATTAAATGGCTGGTGGCGGCATACGCCCGGCTGGAGTCGGTGTAACGTTGCCGGATGCGGTGCTGCGCACCTTATTTGGCCTAAAAAATCATTCATATTCAATAAATTGCAACGTCATGTAGGCCGGATAGGGCGTTTACGCCGCATCCGGCATCTGCGCCATCTTCAGTATCTGACACAAAACTATCGTTTTAACCTTTCCGCTCTACGGAAATCATGGTGACAAAAGGATAGCGTTGCCACGGGATTGCCCCGCCTTTCATATACATATGTGAAATCGTGCCATCAAGATAAAGCAGCTGCTCAACGTTCAGTTTCGCTTTGGCATAACAGGCAAAATCATAAAAATTTGTCGCCTGCTGGCTCAACAAAAACACGGCATTCCCATGTTTATTAATCCCAACACCGTTACGAATTTTACGTGAGGCGACGTTGGGATGAATACGCGGATTAATTACACTGTTTTCCATCAACATTGGCCCTGACTGCACCGCAAACTGAATCTCTTTACTGGTTTTGAAGGCATCCAGACGAACGATGCCGACTTTATCTCCCGCGACATAAAACACGCCGCCAGGACGGATAAAGAAATTCCCTTCACCTGAAGCGAGATTTAACGCCACCTTCTGCTGACCGTTTTCGATGTACAAACCGAGCGGCGCATAGCTTTCATCATAGATGCCGCCGTTCATCGCCATCTGCACCTGACCCTGACTATTCATATCCGCCAGCAGAGCATGTAAAGTTCCCCACGCTTCGCCATTGGCTTTTTGCCAGTACATTTTCACCCGCTCTGTTTGAGGATTAACGGTATACGCCTGTACGGTCAGCGTCGGATCTGAGAGTGCGCAATCATCAGCGGCAACAGCAAACAAGGGAAGTAAGGTGAGGGCGAGAAAAATCCGTTTGAGATTCAAGGTGATCATTCCTTTACCAATGAGTAGCCGATGCGCCATTATAGGTCCTGGATGTTGGATTTTTTTATCCTGTTAGCGACCTTGACGAGTACCAAAAAGCGCGAAGTTCAACTATTGTTCTGTGGTGTTCTGTTGCGTGTTGACGGCAAAATTTTGCTGGCGTAACATGCGCGCACGATCACTCTAAGAGGACATTCGCCTTGGACACACCCAGTAGATACTGGCTCACTATCCTGTCATCCAGGATCAACTCCTAAGGCTATCCCTTTTTGCTGATAGCCTTAGCGGTTGTCAGCGACCTCAATTTTTCCCGTCGCGCTGAGTCAGGCTGTTTAATGGTCTGAAACCCAATTTGTTTCTGTGTGCCCACCGAACTGTCCGATATTTTAAGCATTGGGAGTCCCGGTCATGCTGAGCGCATTTCAACTGGAAAATAACCGACTGACCCGGCTGGAAGTCGAAGAGTCACAACCCCTTGTAAATGCAGTATGGATTGATCTTGTCGAACCGGACGACGACGAGCGACTGCGCGTACAATCTGAACTTGGCCAGAGCCTGGCAACCCGCCCGGAACTGGAAGACATCGAAGCATCGGCACGTTTCTTTGAAGACGATGACGGCCTGCATATTCACTCCTTCTTCTTCTTTGAAGATGCGGAAGATCACGCCGGTAACTCCACTGTGGCATTTACCATCCGTGATGGTCGTCTGTTTACTCTGCGTGAGCGTGAACTGCCTGCATTCCGTCTGTATCGTATGCGCGCCCGTAGCCAGTCAATGGTGGACGGTAACGCCTACGAGCTGCTGTTGGATCTGTTCGAAACCAAAATCGAACAGCTGGCAGATGAAATTGAAAATATCTACAGCGATCTGGAGCAGTTGAGCCGGGTAATTATGGAAGGGCATCAGGGCGATGAGTACGATGAGGCGCTCTCCACGCTGGCGGAACTGGAAGATATCGGCTGGAAAGTTCGCCTGTGTCTGATGGATACCCAGCGTGCGCTCAACTTCCTGGTACGCAAGGCGCGTTTACCGGGTGGGCAACTGGAGCAGGCGCGTGAAATCCTGCGAGATATCGAATCCCTGCTGCCGCATAACGAATCCCTGTTCCAGAAGGTGAACTTCCTGATGCAGGCGGCGATGGGCTTTATCAACATCGAGCAGAACCGCATCATCAAAATCTTCTCGGTGGTATCCGTGGTATTCCTGCCGCCGACGCTCGTTGCTTCCAGCTATGGGATGAACTTTGAGTTTATGCCAGAACTGAAGTGGAGTTTCGGCTACCCAGGCGCGATTATCTTTATGATCCTCGCGGGCCTGGCACCGTATCTGTACTTTAAGCGCAAGAACTGGCTGTAATATGAGTGCCGGATAAAGCTATTTTTTTATCCGGCTTATTTCTAAAAATTGTCTTATTTAAAGTCATGCGGATTGAAAACTCGCTCTATTTTATTTTCTTGTGTTAATTGATACTCAGTAAAATCGTTAATACCAATATGAGTGTTACGATAAGGGTATTCATTAATAACCATTAAGTAATTTTTCACGATGCAATTATCATTGCTCTTAATTATCGGGAAACAGTAGAGATCTTCATACGGCCCTTCGATATATTTTTTATAGTCAGTGAAGCCATTACCGATATCAATGACATACCAGGTATGCCAACTACCTTCTGGTAGGGGATGTTGATTTTTAATTTCATTCTGATGCTTCAGATACCAATTTATTTTATCGCTGTCAGTCCATGGCAGATGATCAACGACCAGAAAGACTGAATTGCCAGCATCAGAGTATGTATACAAAATCTGTACAGGACGCAATGTCCATAAATTATAGATGCAGCATAGAAGAAATAAACATAATATAATTTTCTGGAGTTTGCTTTTCATAGATAATTTTCGATTCTTTCGATAGTGTTAAAATTGGTGAAAAAAGGTTTGAAAGCAAAGTCTTTATGCCGTTGTAAAAAGAACCATATGCGAAAAAATCTATATTTGCTGTAAGTCTTGTTTTTGATATCAGTTACATCAAGACCGAAGTGGTCCTGTGCTACAAAATGAATTGTTGCACTCCATCCTATAGCGTAGTTTTGAAAACTTAAAAGAGATATTTTTTGAGCTGAAATATCATGAACACTGATTCCTAAGCCATTAAAACTGTCCTCGAAGTCATTAAATTTATTTAGTCTTGATGAAAGTAATTTGGTTTTAATGCTTTGCAGGATAAGAGGTTGGTATCCTGTCGAGGGAGTTGAATTAATGCCATTTTCGATACATTCTTTGATTATTCGTATTGGACTATTATAACCATATTTATTTATTTTTTCATGAAAAGATAAATTTAATTGTTGGCTATGAAAATTGCTGCCATTTCCATATCTAAAATGTTCAATCAGATCTTCGATAAGTGTTTTATTTTGTCCAAAAAAGGAAAACATTTTTGCTAGTTCTTTCATTTCTGCAAATAAAATATCAGTGCATTCACGTTGTGATATTTTTGTTCCGGAACTTGAGGCACTAAAAGCAACATTAATAGAACCTGGGCCAGGGAAATGGTATTTAATAAGTCTGTAAGGATCAACTTTTGCTGAGATATCGCTTAGGCCGAGTGAGAGAAAGTCTTGTTCTACCATATCACCATATTGCATATCATCAGCAGAAAAATCATCGAATAAACTAATAGTTTCGAAAAGTGTACAGGGAATATTAATTGGCGGAAGTAATATGTTATTCATTTGCATTTGCCTTGGTTATATTTAAGCTCAATGTCAATTCGAGAACAAATGCTAGGGTAAAAAAATATTTAAAAAAGAAGTACATTTCACATTTTTTCATTACATCTCTGAAGAGAACCTCGTTAATGATTGGTCTTGCTCATTGTTAATAACAAAATGTTGAATTTACCGATTAGGAAACTTTTTCCTACGCGGATTGCCTCCAGCTATGGCATGAACTTTGAGTTTATGCCAGAACTGAAGTGGAGCTTTGGCTACCCTGGCGCGATTATCTTTATGATCCTTGCGGGCCTGACACCGTATCTGTACTTTAAGCGTAAGAACTGGCTGTAACTATACGATGTCGCTGTGAGTAAGTTAGTGTGCTGACAGCGACATTTTAGCCGAGGGAATCGCAGATAATATAATTGTTGTGAATAATATCCATGCCACGTTGAGTTGGACGCTTAATGACTCACATCTCACCCCTTCAATTGCTGCAGAGATAATAGAAAAAAGTGTCAAACCCAATGAAATCAATACAAAGTAGATTGCCTTACATCCAGTATCTCTTATTCTTTTTGCTCCAATATTGATATTTACATAGGTATTATTAATAACCAGAATAAAACTCAAAGCCAGGTTGATATCATTCAAAGTTATTAATATTGACCATGATGTTAATGTATAGATTATGAACTGAAAGCGTGATAAATGCTCAAGCCTGGATGGGTAGAATATATTTCTGATGGATGATTTAAATATTTTTTACATTGTTTTTTATATATAATTGTTTTGAATATATATATTACCTGAATTATGAGGTTTGCATATATATGCAATATAGCAGTCTTTGCATTGATAACTATACAGTAGTAATTTAGAGTGTGTAAGTT